>JACQPE010000119.1 GCA_016207685.1 Elusimicrobiota bacterium
CGGCAACGGCGGCAGCGCCGGCATCGCCAGTCATATGGCCACGGATTTTTTTAAAAATGGCGGGGTGCGCGCCGTGGCTTTTAACGACCCAACGCTCATTACCTGTTTATCCAATGACTACAACTATGCGGAAGTCTTCTCCCGCCCCGTTGATCGCCTGATGAATAAGGGGGATATTCTCGTTGCGATCAGTTCATCGGGGAAAAGCTCCAATATCATCAACGGCGCCAACGCAGCCTTGGCAGCCGGATGTCATTTGATCACGCTGTCCGGATTCGGCGCGGATAATCCCCTGCGGCGGCTGGGGGAAGTTAATTTTTATGTGCCCTCAAATTCCTATGCCCACGTTGAAAACGCGCACCTTCTCATCTGCCACACCATGGTTGACGCGCTGATGACAAAAAATAGTTAGCTGGCTGGCCGGTCATCGGAGGCATCGAGGGCGTTTAAGATGCGCATGGGAATGACCAAATCAAGCTTGCTGGAAAATCCCGGGGCTTCAGTTACGAACTCGAAATTCGACTTCTCCGCGAATTCCTTAAACGCCGCTTGAGCTGTGGCTCCGGCAGAAAAGGTCTGCTCCAAATCCGCCATCGTGAAAGTCTTGCCTTCGTCGTTAATAATGTAATTTTTTTGCGTCACCACCAAAGAACCGCCATTTCCGGCGGTGGCCGCGGCAAAACTATTGGTGTTGACTTGATACGCCGAGCCCGCCGCGGTCAAATCAGCCGTGCCATAGGCGCTGGTGATCGTTTCCCAAAGATTCAGATTTTTATTGCTCCAGTCAAAGCCTTCATTGACCTGTCCGGTCGCGTCGTAGACAAACTGTCCGTCAAGATAATAGCTCCATTTATTGAAATAACCCTCGCGGCCGCTATAGGCAGCATGGAGACTATCCACATCAACAGAAGCGATTGTTTGCAATTGCTGGCCTTGATTGCCGATCGTCAAGTCCGCGTCGCTTCCTTCAAAATAGTCGTAAAAATAGAGTTCCGAACTACCGATCGCCGGGTTGGGATTGCTGTCAGTCCCGGAATCAAGGCAATTGGCGCCGGCGCCGCCCGCCACGCAGGCATACGCGGCATTGGCCGCGCCGCGCGCGCCGGAGAGAAGCGTGGCCGCCGCGTCTTTGACCCCGGGGGCCGCGACCAAATGCGACAGGAGGCGCGTTTGCCCCGAATCGCTCATCGCGGTATAGCGATGATCAAAAATCGTCTCCCACCAGTAGGCGGTTTCATTGCCGCTGGTGACGTTAAAACGAACCGGATTGCCTCCGGCATGGGCTTCAATATAATAATCGTTCGTATTGGAATTGAACCACTGGTCTTTTAGCGCCCAATACTCCGGCGCCGCTGAACCGCCCTGGGTGTAGAGGGAATCCAAGAATCCACTGCTTAATTCCGAAGGCAATGATTTATTGGCCCAAATATCCCAGCGCGAAAAATTAAACGAGGCATCACGCGTGTTTAAGACAACCCAGGAAATTCGGTCTTCCGCCGGACGCACCAAATACTGCTCCACGCGCACGCGGGCGCCGAAAGCATCAATCAAAGTTTTGCCGTCTTGGGCCACGGCGTTTTTCATTTCCAAAGCAGCGGCCGCCTCAACGGCCTCACGGCTCATGTCCAAGCGGACTTCGCGCGCGACCTCCGCCTTGGCTTCATCCGTTGGCTTGCCGGAATCCTTTTTAGATGATTCATTGCCGTGGTCCACCTGGCCCAATCCTTCAACGCTGACCTGGACGCTTTCGCCGGCCGCCAACAGGGCCTCCTTGCCCTTCATGTCGGCCACATTGACCAGGCCTTCGCCAACGGCAACATGGGTGTTGTTGCCTGATTGGTCCACCGCGACCTCAAATTCAGTGCCGCGAACGGCGCAGACCGCGTTTTTGGTCACGATGGAAAACTGCCGGGAAACGATTTTTGACACCAGGGCCTTCAATCGGCCCACGTCTAAACGGAATCGCATTTGATCGCTTTCCAAGAAATCCACCAAAATGACACTTGACGGGGCTAATTCAATTTTTGAACCATCATCCACGGCGATCGCGGCCAGGGTCGCGGTGAATGTTCGGACGCGGTCCCCTTGAAGCAGCAGTGCTTCCTTGGAGGTCACTTCTCTCCAGGCCATGGAAGTTGTTTTCATAATCGATACCTTGCCTGATTTGATGATCAGTGTCGCCTGACGCGCCGACCATGCCTGAGGTGCGGCCAAATAAAAAAGAACTCCTGTCAGAACTAAAAAACGGATGTCACGATCAAAAAAATACCACTTTTGTTTAAGCATGGATTTCTCCCCTGTCGTCATTCTAGCTTAAGGCGATCCCTTCCATTAATCAAGGAGAGTTTACTCACATCGGTGGAATCCCCAACAAAAAAGTAATCGCAGGCGTCAGGGGCATCGCCGCTAAGAGCCTGTCTAAAATCTTTTTGCTACGCTGGGTCCTATGCGACATTATCCCAGGACATTACCCAAGCGCAGTTTAAGAGAATCCGCCCCTTCCTGGAGCGTGCCCGAAAGAAAACACGCCCAAGGACTCACGACCTTTACGATGTGTTCAACGGGGTGTTTTATCTGGTGAGAGCCGGATGCCCATGGAGGATGATTCCCAAGGAGTATCCTCCCTGGAAGTCGCTCCATGCGTATTTCCGCATCTGGAGCGAAATCCCGGAAGGAAAGAACGAGAATATCCTCGCTCTGGTCTTAAAAAAATTGGCCAAGGATCATCGTGCCGCCGATGGCAGAAAATCCAAGACCTCATTCATTCCGGATTCCGCAGTTGCGGAATCCTCCTCGCGAGCCCCGCAGATGGAACTGCGGGACCCTGAAGCGCCTAGGCGCGATGGGAGTTCGGAAGGGCTGCGCCCTGGATTACCCTGGGAGGTTGTTCCGCTCCGCGGAACAACCTCCCACCGACAGGGTCGGAAATTCCGCACTTTTTTGTTCGGGACTTTTCCAATACAGAGCCTTTTCAAGTGCGGAATTTGGGTTCATCATCGTTGACGTCCAGAGCGTGAAGAATATCGATACGGCCAGAACGAAAGGATACGACGCCGGAAAGAAAGTCTCTGGAATCAAACGGCATTGGGCGGTTGACACCGAAGGGTTGCCCCATGCCATGGCGATTATTACCGCCAACATGACCGACCGTTCGGGCGCGATTGAGATGATCGAACAAAACAAGAAGAATCTATCTTTAGTGGAGAATGTTCTGGCGGACGGCGGTTATACCGGGGAACCGTTCCGGCAAGCGGTCAAGGCCGATATCGGAGCCGGTGTTGAAATCGCCAAGCGCAACGAATTACATACGTTCACGGTCATTTCTAAACGTTGGGTTGTGGAACGGTCGTTTGCGTGGATCGAGGAATGCCGGCGGCTGTGGAAGAATTGCGAGCGCCTATTGGCATCGAGTCTGGCCATGGCGCAGTTGGTATTTATTGGATTATTGGTTAGGAGACTTGAGACAGGCTCTAAGAGAGATTTTTAAGCGTCCATGCTTTAAGAACGCGGCGGCAGGTGCAGTAACGGCCCAAATGAAATAGGACCAACGAATCGGCTCTAAATTCAAAAATTTCGGTATCCGTTGGTGGCTCGCCAAGACCCAGGGTAATATGGGGAAAGAAATTAACGCCGCCGGCTTTTTGGCGGTAATGCCGCACCCATTCAATATCGCTGAAACGAGGTTTTTCACCACTCCTGTCATCAAAAGATTCAAATCCGCCTTTCTCTTGAGCCCATAAAGATAAAATTTCGGTAATTTTTTCATGCAACGATTGGAGCGCGGGCGCCGGCTCAACGGCCCAATGCAGCGTGGATGAAGATTTATTAAATCGCGTAACCCTGATATCGACAGGCCCCAAGCCGCGACAGGCCCGGCTGATTGCCGATGGAACATCATCAATATCTTCCCAACGAATAAACTGTTGCAACAAGGTCAGATGAGGCCAATGGGTTTCATCAAACAAAAATCCATTAGGACGGCGCTCAAACAGCCGTTTATTGATTAACCGCGCTTTTTCTTGAATATATTGAGGCGGCGCCAGAGCGACATCAATCGCGATGGTTTTCGAATCACCCACACGAACTAATTTTTATCAGACGCAGTTCCGTCTTTAAGCTGCTGCAGCAAATACACATACTCCATGGCGTAGCGTTTGGCGCGCTGTAATAAATCAGCGGCCGCGCTGTGGCCGCCTTCAATATTTTCGTAGTAATAAACGGGAATCTCCAGGGCGCGCATTTTGGCCGCCATTTTGCGCGCATGGCCCGGATGAACGCGATCATCTTTGGTTGAGGTGTGAATAAAAGCCTTCGGATACGTCACATTGGAACGCAAATTATGATACGGTGAATACTTTTCCAAAGTCAGCCTCTCTTGAGGAATATCGGGATCGCCATATTCCGCGACCCAACTGGCGCCCGCCAAAAGTTTTGAATACCGGAGCATGTCTAAGAGCGGCACTTGGGCGACGACCGCGTTAAACAAATCCGGCCGCTGGGTGAGCATGACTCCCATTAAAAGCCCCCCATTGCTGCCGCCCATGATCCCCAGATGCGGTGCCGTCGTGACTTGGCGTTTGATCAAATCCTCGGCCACGGCGATAAAATCATCATAAGCGCGCTGCCGGTTTTCCTTGATTGCGGCCTGGTGCCATTGAGGACCAAACTCTCCGCCGCCGCGGATATTAGCGTCCACATAAACTCCGCCCTGGTTGAGCCAAAAATTGCCGGGGGTCATCAAATAAAAAGGCGTCTCGGAATTTTCAAAACCACCGTAGCCATAAAGAAGCGTGGGATTGCCGCCGTCTTGTTTCCAGTTCTTCGCATGAATGATGAAATAGGGAATTTTAGTCCCGTCTTTACTCGTTGCCTGCCACTGTTCGGCCCTATAGGGCTTGGCGTCAAAACGTGGCGGCAGCGATTTAATCATTTCGGGTTTATTAGGACCGGGACCGTGCCAATACACTCGATCCGGCGTCAGGAAATATTCATAACTGACGAAAACATCATCTTCTGTTTCTTCAGCAGAAGAAATTTCAATATAACCATCACCAGGGAAAGGCCATTTTTGCCGGGACCATGAGCCATCCGTTTTTTTTGACAAGGCCCAAATTTCGCTTCGCACATTCTTCAACAAGCTCACCAGCACCGCTGTTTTTATGAGCGTTGCTGCCTGGATCGAAGATCGCTCATCCGGAGCAAAAATGAGGCGCGCCTTAAGTTGGTTTCGCGGCTCCTCCAAGGCCACCGCCACCAAAGCCCCGGAACCAAAAGTCTCCTGGCCCACGCTCCAAGGGGAGCGAAGCCACAAAATGGCGTCTCCTTGAAATATTCCTTTTAAATCCGCATCTTTGGGCCAGGGCATTTTTTCCTTGCCCCCGTCGGATTTTAACTGCCAGTATTCTGATTCATAAAAGGTCAGGCTGCGCCCCAAAAAAATAAATTTTCCCTCGGGGCGATGCGACACCCAGGACCAGGCGGCCACATCGTTTTCTTGGCCTTCAAAAACAGCGACGGCCTGGGTTAATGGCGCTCCCCGTTGCCAACGCTTGACCACGCGAGGGTACCCAGATTGCGTCAATGTGCCTGTGCCAAAATCCGTGGCCACGAATAGCGTATTTTCATCAAGCCAAGCCACATCAGACTTGGCTTCGGCCAGCAAGAAACCGCCCTCAACAAATGCCTTAGTTTTAACGTCAAACTCCCGGTACACCGAGGCGTCTTTGCCGCCGCGCGAGAGCCGGATCATACATTTCTCGTATTGCGGAGGCAGACATTGGCTTCCTTTATAAACCCAGCTTTCTTTTTCATCAGCCGCCAAAGCGTCCACATCAAGCAAAATATCCCAGGTCGTGTTTTTTTTGCGGTACTCCTCCAATGTCGCACGGCGCCACAAACCTTTCACATGGTTCTTGTCTTGCCAAAAATTATAAACATGGCCGCGGCGCAAGGACCCGTAGGGAATTTTATCCTGGGCCTGGAGCAGATCTTCGGCTTTTTTCCGGAATATCTCATAACGCGGATCAGCCTCAAAAACAGCCAGCGATTCTTTATTGCGCTCACGCGCCCAATTTAAGGCGCGTTCGCTTTCAATTTCTTCCAACCAAAGATAGGGGTCATTGTCTTCGGCCTGGGTCATTGGCGATAAAAAAATCAGAATCGCGGCGATTTTAAAAATAGAAGTTCTTAGTTTCACTTTTACTCCTTGCATCTTGCGAACTATTGATAGGCTATTCGGAGAATATGATTAGCAATTACCTCATCGCTGTTATCTTTAGGCGCTGTGGACAAAGGCAAGTCTTTGGTAAAAATGGCATCCAAGTGTTTTTTCCATTGACCTAGATGAAAGTCTTCTTCAGGCATCAAATCCGTGCAGACATGATGTTTAAGACCGTTTAAAAGTATAGCGTTTTCCGGATATTCTCTTCTTGGCAAAAGAAGGAGACGTATCCTGTAGCTCCAACATTCGGAAATAATGCCATAGCCAGGCTTGCTGATGACCGCGTCGCATGCGGCAATCAAATCAACGCTCCGGCAATCAAGCCGGCGATTGAGTTCATGCCACTGTCCTGAAAAGCATTTCGGTTTCGGCTCGAAACTCGCGATGAAATAATCCGGCGAGGCGTCAATGTCGGAAAAATTCAGTTTTCCGCCGCCAAAACCGCCAAAAGAGACCAAAACTACTTTCCGATCAAGGGGCCAGCCGAGCTTTTGGCGAGCCTCGTCGCGCTTGAGCGACAAACGCCGCACCAGCAAAGGAACATCTTCAATCAAAGGAAATGCGGCGCAACGCTCATGCATGGGAAGTCGCAGCAATAAACCGGCGCGCGCGTAGGAGTTTCGATAGATCTGGGTGATTCGCCGCCATTGAAGATCAAGTTTTTCAAAATGAGAGAGTATCCAGTCCCAACCGAAATTCGTCACGGCTATTGAGGGAACGTCAGCTTGGGCCGCCGCATCAAAAGTCAAAGGCGGCACATCACCAATAACGGCATGGGCGCCGATGGTCCTCAAAAAGGCAGCCTCTTCGCGGACCCGATCGTGCCAGCGGGCGGTTAGGTCTAGATGGGCTTTTAACGTCGCCGGGAAATCGGTTTCAAAACCGTTGGGCTGAACAAGGCCGATATCAATATGTTCCGGGAAGACAATGACACCGGGGCATTCAATCTCGAATATCCAAGACGGCGCTGCGGCGCGGGCGACAATATTAATTTGATCTCCTCGCAAGCGCCGCAAGGCAGCCATCACCGCGCTCATGCGTGTGGCATGGCCGTAACCATGAGGGGTAATGTAAAAAACTATCGTTTTTTTAGTCAAAAACGATTGACCCAGTTTGGCGGTTGCCGGCCTTGGGCGTAAGCAATGAGATTGTCCGCCGCCAAATGAGCCATTTTTAAGCGGGTCTCCACTGTGGCGCTGGCGATATGCGGCAGCAATACAACATTGGAAAGTTTCTCCAGGCCCGGTGTCAATCGCGGCTCATGCTCATAAACATCGAATCCGGCTCCGGCCAAACGCCCTTTTTTCAATGCTCTGACAAGTGAGCGCTCATCCACGATGGGTCCGCGCGCCGTGTTAATCAAATAGGCGTTAGGTTTCATCATGGAAATCTCCCTAGGGCCGATTAAATGCCTTGTATGTTCTGTTAAAGGCACGTGCAAACTGATGATATCGGAATATTTCAATAGTACCTCAAGCGCACAATAGGTAGCGTCTAGAGCTTGGGCCGCTTCGGGATGAGACCTGGTGGCAGTGTAGAGAATTTTCATGCCAAAAGTTTTAGCGCGGCAGGCCAAAGCAAGGCCAATGCGGCCCAGACCCACAATGCCCAGAGTTTTTTCTTGAATGCCTGTGCCTAAAAATAGATTCGGCCTCCAGCCTTGAAACTGGCCGCGGCGCACAAACCGGTCGGCCGGCACGATGTGGCGCGTTACGGCCATAATAAGCGCCCAGGCCGCATCCGCCGTGGCCTCCGTTAAAACGCCGGGAGTATTGGTGACTTTGACGTTGTGGCGGCCGGCGGCCCCAACGTCAATATTGTCATAGCCAACCGCGCATTGAGCCACAAGGCGTAAATTTTCGGCAGACGCAAAAACGCGTTCGGTAATCTCATCAATCAAATAACAGAAAATAGCCGTCTTTT
This sequence comes from Elusimicrobiota bacterium, assembly GCA_016207685.1. Taxonomy (GTDB): domain Bacteria; phylum Elusimicrobiota; class Elusimicrobia; order JACQPE01; family JACQPE01; genus JACQPE01. Next base: position 8,144 of record JACQPE010000119.1, read on the forward strand.
TTTTGGCGAGGCGCGCCACGAGGTGCTCATTGAGAGGGGAATACCCGGGTTTTTCCGTAATAGCAAAATACGGCAGCAAGCGCCGTTTTACTTCAGTAAATACGGGATGGGTGATGAGAAGGCGGGGTTTTTCTATGGATAAATCCCGCGAATTCGCAGCGCCTGGGCGACGCGCTCGGTGGCTAGGACGTAGGCGGCCAGGCGCATGTCAATGTGGTCGCGTTTGCTGATACCGCAGACTTCGGTAAAGGCCCGGCGCATCAATTGCGTGAGGCGTTCATTAACATCCTCTGCCCGCCAGAAAAAGGACTGAATATCCTGGACCCATTCAAAATAAGAGGCCGTAACGCCGCCGGCATTAGCCAGGATATCAGGGATCACCATAATGCCATTTTGTTTGAAAATTTTGTCCGCTTGAGGCGTCGTGGGACCGTTGGCGCCTTCGACGATCAGGCGAGCTTTAACTTGAGGCGCGTTATCCTGGGTCAGTTGCCCTTCCAAAGCGCAAGGGACCAAAATGTCGCAATCAAGCGCCAGGAGATCGGTGTTGCCGATGGGGCGTCCTTTCGGGTACCCGGCAATGCTGGGTTTATTTTTTTTAAACAGGCGCAAATCTTCAATATCAATGCCTTGGGGGTCATAAACACCGCCGTCTTTGTCGCTGACGCCGACAACCCTAGCGCCTAGTTTGTGAAAAATGCGCGCGGCATTGGCCCCCACGTTCCCAAAACCCTGCACAGCGACGCAGGCTGTCTTGAGATCAATGCCCAAGATTCGGCACGCTTCCTGCGTCACGACCACGACGCCATACCCCGTGGCTTCGCGTCTGCCTTCGGAGCCGCCGATATCTATGGGCTTGCCGGTAACGACACCGGGAGCGGTGTGGCCGACATTCATGGAGTAGGTGTCCATCATCCAGGCCATAATTTGGGGGTTGGTGTTGACATCCGGAGCCGGAATATCGCGCTCCGGGCCGATGAAAATTCCCAGTTCGGCCGTGAAGCGGCGCGTCAACCGCTCCATTTCCTTATCGGAAAGAGTTCGCGGATCGCAAATAATCCCTCCCTTGGCGCCGCCGTAAGGCAGGTTCATGACCGCGCATTTCATGGTCATCCAGAAGGCCAGGGCCTTAACTTCATCCATGGAAACATCGGGATGATAGCGGATGCCTCCCTTCGCCGGGCCGCGGTCTAGATTGTGATGCACCCGATAGCCCTCAAAAGTTTTGATGGAGTCGTCATCCATTTTAACGGGAATGGAAACCGTCAGGGTTCGTTTGGGCCGGGCCAGACGTTCATGAATCCAGGGTTCTAGTTTCATGTGGTCAGTCACTAAATCGAGCGTCTGGAGTGCTTGTTGCCAGGGGTTTGTTTGAGGTGAAAATGCCGGTGACGACGGGTGTTTCTCGGGCGCGTTATGAATGGATTTATACCGTATTTCAGGAGTTACAATTTTAGCGATTCTGGGCATGGGGAAATTTTATTAAAGAAATAGGTATCGTGGTAATTCCGGGGACACCTCACTTAACGGATTTGTTCAGCGGAGAGTTTTTTCAGGGAGCGTTTCCAGAGGATTGAGGAGCCGTCTCGGGCAAGCCAGAAATAGCCCTCATGCAAGGCCATTCCCGAAAGCGCCTTGGCTTCCACTTGAGCGGGCAAGGAGTACATGGCCTCCAATGCCGCGGTGGCTCCGAGGCGGTGCTTAAAAATTTTGTTGGACGCGGCATCGCCGACCCAGAGGAAGCCGTCTTCGATGGCCACGGCCGTGGGTGATTTGGCTTGGTTATCGAAACTCACTCGAACGCTTAAATCAGAGGGATCGTGCTGGTAAATTTTCCCCGTGACCGCGTCACAGCTCCAGAGAAATTTTTTATCCCAAAAAAGGCACGAGGGGCTTGGGCCCGGACTGGGCGCCGTTTCGATGAGGGCAAAATCAGGCTCGATACGGCGCTTGCTGATTGTTTTTTTCCAAGAGTCGCAAACGTAAGCGAGCCCGCCTTCGGCAACGGCCAGCCCCGTGATGTGTTCGCCGGAGAGATCATAGCGTCGCTCCAGGGACAAGCCTTCGGCGATTTTGTAATGGATAATTTTTTCACCCAGCCAATCGGAGATCCAGAGGTTATCCTTGTCAAGGACAATGGATGAGGGATGTTCAAAGGGGATGGTGAAATCAACGGAAGCGTCTTTTTTCTGTTGAAATAGAAAATAAGCTGCCGTTGCGGCGATCATGACGAGTATTAATGGGGCCAGCCGCCGTCCATTCATGAGGGCGCGATATCCTGGCGATGGCGGCTCATCCGCGCGCGAGTGTCGGCTTCCGGCGAAGCGGGCGTTTGGTGACAATTTTTTGCCCAATTGTTGTTCATGGAGGCTTTTTTCATTGAGCAAACGGCGTTCTTCCAAAGTGCGGTGCACGGCCGCGGCTAAATCCCGGTTGTGAAACGGCTTCGTCAGAAAAGCGGAAATACCTAGGCGCTCAAGCTCCATTTTGGCTTCATTGCTGCTAAATCCCGTGATCATGATAATTGCTAAATCCGGATGTTCCCTGCGGATTTCCCGTAAAATTTCAACACCGTCTTGTCCGGGTAAGCGCAGGTCTAAAAGGGCTAAATCAGGTTTTTGGCTTTCAACGAGCCGCAGGGCTTCATCCCCGTCTCCGGCTTCGCTGATTTGATGCCCGTAGTGTTCCAGAAGCTGCCGTAAGGCGCGGCGCATATCGGGCTCGTCATCAATTAGAAGGATGTTAGCCATAAAAAGCGAATAGACAATAGAGAAGCGTCCGGTCGGAAAATGATTTTTTCCAATACTATGCGCGTTTCGCGTTTCGCTATTCTTCTTGGACTTTTTTTCATTTTGCCGTGGGCAAGTTCAGAATTACCCGGGTGCCGCGCCCCAGGAGGCTCTCGATGATGATTTCCCCTTGGTGCGCGTGCGCGATGCGTTGGGCCAAGGCCAGGCCAATGCCCAGGTGGTTTTCTTTGGTCGTGAAAAACGGCTGGCCCACGAGGCGCATGAGATCAGGACGGATACCGGGGCCTGAATCCGTGATTTTAATGTCCACCGAACCCCGATTTTGGGAAATTTCCGTGATCAATGACAAGCGGCCCCCTTCGGGCATGGACTCGATTGCGTTGATGAGAATCTGCAGGAGAGCGATTTTTAATCGTTGGTAGTCAAATCGCGCTTGAACCGGTTCGGTGATATGAGGGGCGGTCAATTCGATGTGGGTCTTGTCGCAGCGTTCCGCGATGACGAGCCCTGATTCTTCTAGCAGGGGGCCGAGCAGGTGAGCCTTAAGGTCAAGAATAATCGGTTGGCAAAAATCTTCGATGTCATGGAGGCGCTCGAGGAGAAGTTTCGCGTTGCGCACAATGGCTTGGCGCGCCTCGTGATCATGGCGCGTCAGCCAGGGCTTTTGATGCAAGGCTTCGGCTTCGGCCTGAATAATTCCCAAGGGATTGCGTACCTGATGGGCGAAATTAAAAGCGAAGTTTTTCAGCGTCTCCTCATGCAAGCGTTCCTGCCGCTCAAACTGCGCGCGCAATGATTCTTGAAAATGATCAACTGATATTTGAGTTCCAGGTTCCAGGTTCCAGGTTCCAGGTTCGGAATTTGATTGACCCAGTTTTCCTGGATTTGGAACTTGGAACTTGGAACTTGGAACTTTTTTGTTATTCATTGTTCCTCTATCGCCGGAATGATTAGAATGTGTCCGGCTTCGGGATCGCCGCCGCGCTTGAGGCGGTTTTCATTGGCTCGGAAGATTTTCATCCAGAGCCGCCGATTGCCGTAGTATTCCTTTGCCAGCGACTCAAGCGTATCGCCGTCTTCAACCAAGTGGGTGAACATGCGTCCGGCAGCTTTGGGTTTGGGAGGCGTTTTTTGTTTGGTTTTTTCCATTTCTTTCTCCAGCGCGCTCAAACGCGCGCGCTCGGCATCGGCTTGTTTTTTTGTTTCATTTAGTTCGCGCTCCACCCAACCCAAGGCGTCTTGAAGAGCCTCAATCTCATCATCCTCGATTCGCGTGCCGCTCGTCAAGACATCGCGCTCCGAAGGAAGGGATGATGGCGGCAGTTTGATCTTAAGCTGCTCAAAGGTTTTTTCCAATTCCTGAATGCGCGCTTTGCGGTAAGTTAGTTGCTGGCGGGCGTTTCTGAAGGCTTCTTGAAGAGCGGACATCTCTTCGGCTGTTAAGGGTTCGGCGATCATCGGGGAGAGCGGTTTTTTGAGCTGTTCACCAAACGGGACGCTGAAGGAAACGCGATGCGTCAAAACATTGATCGCCAGGCCGCCCAAGGGCAGTTTCATGGCATAGTCCAGGCTGAATGCCGCGTTTCTTAAACCAAAACCGAAACTCGCCTGCCGCAAATCGCGGTTCCCTATGGTCATGCCGGTGCGCAGCGCAAAGTGTCCTTGGGAAATCCATCGCTCGGCGCCAGCCGCGATTTTTTGGTAGGGGCCTTCAATGACCGCGTCAAGAGCGACATGTCCGTTGGGTCGGTGGATAGCGGCGCCCCAAGAGTGTCTTGGAACCAGGCTTTCATCACTATCGAGACCGATGACAGGGCTATTGACATTGGAGCCGGAGTAACCCCAAGACCAGCCATGGGCGCTATGATAAAAGAGACCCGCATCCATACCCCAGGCTGTTTGCTGGGTGCCGTGCTCGGTAAAATAAGGGTTGCTCGCCGCTGTTGGATCAGAGCCGAGCAAGTAAGCGTGATGCAGGCGTTTTAAGCCGGCGCCGACATGAAGACCAGGGATCGCTTGCGGGAACAGTTTTTTGCCATAGGCCAGCACCCAAGTGTCTTCGCTGTAGTATTGCGACAGGCTAAAGTTCATCCATGCCAAACCCAGGCTCCCGCTGTGGCGCCGGCGCGAGTGAATAGGCTGGGTCATGGCGAGATATCCTGTGCCTAAATTTGAATTATCCCACAGGCCCAGATAAAGTCGGCTGTATCCGCTCGTAAACTCTTGGTGTTCGATCCATCCTAGGGCTGCTGGATTGCTGAATATCGCGTTGGCGTCATCAGCCATGGCTGTGAATGCGCCGGACATGGCTTGAGGCCTGGCACCGGGGAGGGATTCGTCAAAGGCGCCCAAGGCGCAGTCCAAGGTCCAGGGTCCAAGGTCCAGGGTCAGTAAAAATAAAAAAACGCAAAAAATTTTTATTTTTTTAGACTTCGGACTTCGGATCATCGCGCCACCACCACGGTTCCGTTAAAGGTTTTGCCTTCGATGATGAGTTGGTAGAGGTAGACGCCGCTTGGAGAGAGATTATTGTTAAAGTCCCGGCCATCCCAGTAAAATGAGGCGCCGTCCGACCCTACTTTGAAATCAGACACGTGGGCGCCATCGAGGTTGTGGATGCGGGATTGGGATGCCTGGCTGTCGCGGGGATTGGCGAAGCGAATGGTGAATTGGTTATTTGGCGAGGGTCCCGTGGGCGTAAAAATTTTGCGCGGCTCGATGCTTAAGATGGCAAATTCGGTTTCTTCCAAAGCGCTGCGCAGGGCATAAGTGCCGCTGCGATTGATTGGGTGGGCGAGCGTATATTCTTGTTCGTTGATTTTGCCGCCTAAGCGGACCCATTCGGCCCCGTTGTGGAGATAAATGGATGTGTTTCGCGCCCGAGCCGGATCCACGGCTTGGGGCGCGATCGAGGCAAAGTTTGTCCCCTGAACCGGGATACGAAAGAGGCCTTCCATAACATTGTTGAGGTTGAGTCCGGAGAGGGTGGCGCCGCCTTCGGTGGATAGGGAGATGGCGTAGCTCGTGATGGTGCGCCCCGTTTCCAGGGGTCGTTGCCTGGTGACGGCGACGAGCAGGTCTTCAGCCGCCGGAGAGTCGGACTTCGTGAGCAAATGCGATGGAACGCGCAGGGTGAGGCCGCCGTCCGCGGATTTGATGATGATTTTCGGGATTTCTTCGCTAAGAAGCAAATAGGAAGTCGCCGATGCATTGAGATTGATGTCAATGGCCACAAGCATATAGTATTGAGCTTGAGGCAACGCTGAAACCGGATCAGTCCAAGAAAGGGTTGTTGAAGAAACGGAAGCGATCAGTTCGTAAGCCATTGCGTCCGACGTTGAACGATAAATGCGGTAAGCGCCAAGGTCCGTATTGGGCGAGCCGTCCGCGTTAAAAAGAACCGGACTCCATATCAAGGTGAATTCGTTGTTCCAGGAACCGCTTAATCCTTTGGGCGGACGCGGTTGAATGTTTTCCAGCGTGGCCGTAGAACCGATTCTGCTGTAGATGCTGTCTATGCCCAGATGGTTGGTGGCTTTTGCTCGAAAATAATGAAGTTTAAACGATGTTAAGTGTTCAAAGATCGACTGCGTTTGCAGCGTCACCGAGGACTGGAGAATCGGCCAAAACACATCCGAGGTGGATATTTCACATGTATAAATCGTTCCCGGAGGGTTGCTGTTCGCGTCCCAAAGAATGGTTAAAGACGTGACCCAGATTTGAGGGAAGGTGGGCGATGTGATCGCGGGGGGATTGGCCAGCGTCACGGTGCTCGCTGCAGAGGTGTAAACGGTTTCCGTGAAAGAGTGATTGCGGGCTTTAACGCGCGCGTAGTAGGTTGTGTTGGGTATGAGGCCGTTAAGAACGCTTGAGCCGGTTGCAGTAATGCTCGTTTGGGTAAGGGTTGAAAAATTTTCCCGAAGGGAGAGTTCCACCATGGCGTTGGTTTCTTCGGGGTTGCCGTTTAAAAGCCAATTGATTCTTAAGCTCGAGGTGGACACATCACTATAAGGCTGGATGATGAAAGGGTTCGCCAAGGTCACAGTGGAGCC
>JACQPE010000120.1 GCA_016207685.1 Elusimicrobiota bacterium
AGGCTGAAGTGGGGGGCATAGGCCACGACAGAGCTTGTATAGACCATAACAGATGTTGAAGGCAACACTCCCCAGGAAGCGGTGCCTGAACTGTAAACGCAGACGACAAGGCTTGCCGTGCTTGCGCTCCCTAAATCAGAGGAGTTAAAAGAAAACGTCATGGGCACCCCGGTGCTTTGATCCACCGTCACCGCAGTCGAGGCATTGATCTCCAGGGCCAGGTCGGAGCCGATGCCCGCGAGCCTCTGGCCCTGGGTGCTCACCGTGGCGGTGGGGATGGAGACGGGGATGGCCACATTCAAGGTTGAGTCCGTATTTAAGGCATTGGGCTCGAATCGGATAAACACCGAAGATGAGGCATTGGATGTTTTTCTGGCAAAAGAAAGCTCTATGGGAACCTGGGCTGTTGGCGGCAGGGCTAAGGAGCATTGCTGGGAAGTGTCTGTGCCCATGGAGACTTGAAATCGATCCGGCAAATCAAAGGTTGAAACTGCGCCGCTGGAAGGTCTAAAGGAGACGCCCACGCTTACAAATGGAATGGATTGCGTGCTTGACATGATCATGCTGCCGCTAGAGAGGGAAATTATATTCGTCTCAATAAACGGCGGCAATGAAATATTCATGAATCCGCCGTAATTCATATTAGCGGCCATGGTGCTGCGCATAGACGCATAGCCGTTGGCTTTGGCCTGATAATCCATGGGCACGGAAGGGGGCATGGTTAAACTGCCTGAACCGATCCCCATGGCAAATTGAGCGGTGCTAAAGAAAACGGAGCCCCCGGCAAAGACGGAGCCGGTGCTAATTTGCATATCCACAAAGGGAGGGGGCTGAATTTTCAAATAATCGCCAATATCCATTTTGGCGTAGCCCGTTGTCTGCAAGATCATGCCATCCGCTTTTTCCTTAATGTAGGTATCCATGCCCGGTGGCAGCTTAAAAGTGATCCGGTCATTGAAATTGATGGCTGTTTGGGCCGATGTGCTATTAAAAATAAAGCGGTCTCCGGTTGTGGTGGTCACGGCCACGGCCACATTGGATGAAGCCTGAACATTAAGAAAACTGCCCAAAGTGGCTGAATAGGTCATGGTGCTGGTCATGTAGAGTCGGTCGCCTTGGGTAAAGGTTCCCATGATGGAATTGGAAGGCGCTGTAATGGTGAAATTGCCGCCGTAATCAAGCTTAAAAGCCGAGGTGCTAAAGTAGGTCTGCACTGTGGCGCCTCCGAGCAACGTGGAGGATGTCTGGATAAAGTCATAGAAGGTTTTAAGAGCAGGGCCGGAGCTAAACTGAAAAGCCAGGATGGAGCCCAAGTCCACGCTGAAGGTTGTGATGCTGATGGGGAAGAAGTTCCTGGGGAAATTCACGCCTGTTTTATAGAAATCCATGGTATAGGCTCCGGTGGAAGGATTAGCCAAAGTGAATGTTCCTGAAGAATTACTCATGGCTGTCACCGCGGACTGCGAGGCGCAGCCATCCACGACAGCCTGACGAACTAAGCGCACAAAGACCCCATCCATGCCTTGGGCCGTGGCGCTGTCAAGGATGAGGCCGGTGACGGAATAGGGAGAGGAACTCCCCAATGAAGAGTAGTCGCAGGGGGTGCGCGCGATGCGCAGGTTCCCTGAATAGGAAGCATCCGTCTCCGTGGCAATTTTAACACGGAAGAAATACTCTCTATTGGGACTAAGGCCGGAATAAGTGGTCGTATTAGCAGTCAAGGCTCCGGAGCTCACCGGCAAAGTTGCCATTGAGCCGGTTGCGCCGGAAGTTGACAGGTATGCCGCAAAGGAACTCCCCGTGATTCCAGCCCAGCTAAAGCTCAATGAATTTGGCGTCATGGCGGTCAACGCGGGATAAAGTGGGGTGATGATGGCTGGCGGGGAGGCGCTAGTTGCTGAGGGGCAATTAGTGGGCGAATTGGTTGTCGTTGCTTCGCTGGAACCTCCGGAATAGGAATTGCTGGACACATTTATATTGCAAGAGGCATTGACAGTCGCCATGGCTCCGCTTATCATGGGCACTGTGTTGTTGGTAAAAGTCAGTTTGTTGACCCTGTCAATTTCAAGAGCTGGAGATCTTGCGGGGGTGTCGGAGGTATTGCCGGTGATAACGACGTTTGACACCGGATAGTCGGTCGCCGTGCTGCGCCCAACAACGGCTATCCGCAGGGGATAGCCGACCACGCGATTATTTGTGAACCATTGGTCGCAAATGGGTTCAGCTCCGATGTTGGCCCAGGCATAACCGCCATAATATGATCCGATGGTGCTGTTCGTCACTGTAACGCGGCATGCGCCCATGCCTGTGCCAGGATCGGGTTCGATATCAAAAGGGAAATAGCCGATCATGCTCGTCGTTACCCGTTCGATGAGGATGTCATGGCCTTGGACAACGGAAACCCCGTTGCGGCTAACATGCGAGCATGTCAAGTCTCGAACGATGCCGCTGGAATCGCGCCCCGGCGTCACGGTGCTCTTGGCGAACATGACGCAATCACCGGCAAAATTTGACGCCGTCACGCTAGAAACCTTCCCGCTGGAACCACGAAAATCAATCGCGTACGCCCACTCCATGCCAGGGACAAAAGCGGGCGTGCTGGCATGAACGAATGAACTGCGAATGGTCATGTTGTTAAAAAAGATGCTTGTTGAATCAATCACTTGCCAGACTCCCCGCCAATTTTGCGCGGGGCTAAATGAGCGGAAGGTCGCCCCGTTGCCATTAAACGTAAGATTGCTTCGATTCGTCATTGAAATGATCGTCTCAATAGCGTAACAAGCAGTTGGTCCAAACGATATTGTGGAGCCATCGGGCACGATGGCTATCCAGTTACGCAGAGCCGTTGAAACATCCACCGAACAATCCGTAGCGAGAGAAGACGGCGGCGAGGTGGAGGAGATCACGTTGGTCGGACTTGAAGCGGCTTGCGCGGAGAGGATTCCGGGCTTTAAGGTCAATGGGCCTGCGGACGATGGGGTTGCCAATGTGCCTATCGAGTAAGAGTGGGACATGGTCCCTCCTGAAGAACTGCCTCCGGAGGTGTTAAGCTCGCTTGCTGTTAGAGAGATGGGTTCCGCGTTCAATGCTGTGGCGGCGCTCGCGGCCATGGCGATGATCGCTATCCCATGAGTTATAGAGTTAAAAAATGATTTGAATTTTTCAACTCTATGACGCAAGAATTCTATAACTCTATAACTCACAAGTGTCTCATGGGCAAGCAATAGCCGTCGTCGTGACCGCTCCCGCGTTGTCAATGCCAATGATCTTGCACGTCGCGCCGTCTGGGCTTTTGACGATGAGGCCGTTGCCCGCGGTGGAGGTGTACATGTTGCCTCCGGAAACATGCAGCTTGGCCCCCGGGGCAGAGGTGCCGATGCCGACGCTGCCATCATCCTTGAATATCTCCTTAGATGTTCCGCTAACGAGGTGCTGAAATCTAGCCGCTAAGCCAGACGTGTTATCATACGTGCCGATGCGGGTAACGTGCCGGTTAACCCCTGTGCCGGTGAATCCGCCTGTTGAGAAGTAGTCCCCCATCGAGACCACCTGAACGTCGTCGCCGTTCATCTCGAAGTTTTTCACGCCATAGCTGTTGCCAAACGAATTGATTAGCCGATTCGCATTGACCTGTACATCCAGATCAAAAATGTTAGAGATGAGGTTGATAGGACTGTAACTTGACGGATTCCCGATTCTAATGTGCCGCCAACCCGTATAGCTTCCGGTTTCCCCTTGCGTTGCCATGATCGTCAAGGTATTGTTGGTGCCAATATCAATGAACACGCCGTTGGTGGGGGAGTTGGCGTATCCGCCAAACATGATGTCTTTTATGGTGAGATATCCGCATCGGTAGAGCCAGATGCCCCGATCCGTCACCCCAAGGCTTCCGTTTTCAATAGTGCTGCCATCCAAAGCGTTTTGACTACGCGTCACAATTCCAGTCTTACACAGGTACATCATGAAGTGGGATATGCGGACATGATCGGTTTGATATTGCGTTCCTCCCGGGGAAGACTCGGCGCCGATATCCATGCCTATGCCGCAATTGTAAATTCTGAAATTTTCCCAATTTAAGTTGTGAGAGACCGGTGAGTTATTGCTGTGTATCTTAAATCCAGTGACATTGTTCGATAGGCTGACCCCGTCCAAGTCAATGCCTGACCAGAAAACATTTTGCAGGTTGAACGATTCAACCATCGTGCCGTCACTGGCCCCAATCCACTTCAGGCTAGCCCCGTAACCACCGGTGGGATGCTCCTGGCC
>JACQPE010000121.1 GCA_016207685.1 Elusimicrobiota bacterium
CGCACGGCTTAGGACCGTGTCCCGCGAGGGGTGGGGGTTCAAGTCCCTTCCGCGGCAAGTTTGATACAGAGGTAATTAATGAACGACGTTGATATTAAGCTGATTTTATCCGAGCCGACGAAGCGGACGTATGAGATTTCCGTCATCGGTAGCCGGTTGCGTTTGATGGAAGAAAAATGGGTCAAGGCCGCGCGCTCCCAGGCCAGTATCCCCGGTTTTCGCCAGGGGCAGGTTCCCGATCCTGTGTTAATCGCGCAAGCCGGTGAGTGGATTCGCGAGCAGGCCAGCCATGAGCTTTTTGACGAGATCACCGAAGAAATTATTAAAAATAATAATTTGCCGATTGTTTTTAATCCCGTCATCGGTAAGGTGGATTACAAATTTGGCCTGTCATTAAAGTTTGAGTCTGTTTTCGAAGTGGAGCCTCCGGTCAGCATTAAAAATTATCTTGGTCTTGAGCTAGAACAATACGACTTGCGTCCCATCAAAGATGACGATGTGGATCGGGAACTCAAGGCCTATTTGACTCATGAAGAACCGCTCTACTTGGTTCCGCTCAATGGTTCGCCGGCAATACCCGGAGAAACTTTTGCCTTGATTCACGCGCGCTGCCTTGGTCCCGATGGGCCGGTGTTTGAGTGGCGGCAAGAATTGGTGGCTCTGGACGAAGAGGCGCTGCCTTCCGGTTTGAGCGAGGCGTTGGGTTCCTTAAAACTAGGTGAACGCAAAAATTGGAAAGTTCCCCTGGATGAAGACTGCCCCGTTAAATCTTGGGAGGGGAAAAGTCTTGAGTTTGAGGTTGAGCTTTTGGACTTAAAGAAGGTTGAGCAGCCGGCGGCAGGGGCGAATTCATTTTTAGAAAAATATAAAGATCACCTGCCCAAATGGAAAGATGAAATTCACGCGGCCCTGCATCAGCGGCGCGACACGAAAATTCGCGGCCTATTAAAAGACCAAATCACGGGAGAGCTTTTGAGAGAAAATCCCTTGGACGTCCCCCGCGCCGAAGTGGCCATGCAGACGCAGCGGTTGATTGACCGGGCTCGCGCGATATTTTCCATGTCCGGCAAAGAGCTTGCCCATGACCATGAAAAAGAGCTCCGCGTGAAATACGCGATCGAGGCCACCAATGAGATTCGTTTGGGTTATTTGCTGCGCGAGATCGCCAAGCGCGAGAGCATCAAGGTGGGAGATGAGGATTATGAGAAAGCCCTGGCTTCTGCCGCTGATGAGAAAGACCGCGAAGCCATGAAAAAGAACAAAGAAACCGTGCTTTATGACTTGCTATTGGACAAAGTTTTTGATTTCCTGATAGCGAAGGCTAAAATTAAGATGATAGAGGTGTAAATATGCCAACAATTATCCCGACAGTTATTGAGCGCTGGACCCAGGGGGGGGCGGCGGGTTATGATATTTTTTCACGCTTGCTTAAGGACAGGATTATTTTTGTGGGCGGCTATGAAGGGGCGGTGACTACGGACTCCGCGAACTTAATCATAGCGCAATTGCTCTATTTGCAGGCTGAAGATCAGGATAAAGAGATCCAGATGTTTATTAATTCACCCGGCGGCATGGTAACGGCAGGACTCGCGGTTTATGACACCATGAAATATGTGAGCAACCCAATCACCACCATTTGTATCGGCATGGCCATGTCTTTCGGGGCGGTGCTGTTGGCGGCAGGGACTAAAGGACGGCGTTTTTGCCTGCCTCACTCGCGCGTGATGATCCATCAGCCGTTGATCGCGGGCGGCGGCTTAAATGGCCAGGTCACGGAAATTGAAATCGAGACCAATGAGCTCGTCACGACCAGAAAGAAACTCAATGAAATTTTGGCCCATCACACGGGTCAGCCGGTCGCTAAAATCGAGAAAGACACGGAGCGCAATTATTATTTAAGCGCGGAGGAAGCCAAGGCTTACGGAATCGTTGATGACGTCATTACCGCAAGAAAAAAGCAGTAACGAAAAAATCTCTCCTGAATCTTTAAGCAATCAGGAGCGCCTGCCGGTTGTGCCCATCCGGGAGGTGGTGCTGTTTCCCTTGATGGTCCTGCCCATCGCCGTCGGGCGGGAAAAGTCCGTCAAGGCTCTGGAGGCGTCTTCCAGCAAGCACAACCGCCGCCTCTTTTTGGTGACGCAGAAAGCGGCTCAAGTGGAAGACCCGGCTTTGACCGATCTTTATAGCGTAGGCACCATCGGCGAGATCGTGCAGGTGTTTAAGTTGCCCGATGGCAGCGTGAAGACTTTTGTCCAAGGGGCTGAACGCGCGCGCATGGTGCGGCTTTTTTCAGGGGAAGGTTATTTGGAGGCTGATGTGACTCCCTTGGAAAACGTCATGAAGGCCTCGCCCATGGAAACCGAGGCCCTGGTGCGTCAGTTGCGCCAGGCCTTTTCCCAATATGCCCAGCTTAATCCCATCGTTCCCCAGGACGTCGCCGGCCTTGTCGCGGGAATAACCAACCCGGACCGTTTGGCTGATGTTTTGGCGGCTAATGTGGCGCTTAAGATTGCCGAAAAACAAGACATTCTCACGTTGACGGACACGGCGCTGCGCTTGGAGAAGCTTTATGCCTTGCTTGTGCGCGAAATCGACATATTAAACCTTGAGAAAAAAATTCAAAGCCGCGTCCGTGGCCAAATTGAAAAATCGCAAAAAGAATACATTCTAAATGAGCAGATGAAGGCCATTCAAAAGGAATTGCGCCAACGGGATGATCACAGCAAGGAGTTGGAAGATTTGCGCTCCCAGGTAAAGAAGGCGGATATGACGAAAGAGGCATTGGAGGCGGCGACCAAAGAGTTGACGCGTCTTGAAAAAATGGCGCCTTATTCGCCTGAAGCCACCGTTGCGCGAACCTATCTCGATTGGTTGATCAATATGCCGTGGGCGGCTCTCTCCAAGGATAAGATTGATTTAAAGCGGACAACGCAGATTTTAGATGAGGATCATTATGGTCTCGGCAAAGCCAAAGAGAGAATATTGGAGTATCTTTCCGTTTGTTTGCTGAAGAAATCGCTGCGCGGGCCGATTTTGTGTTTTGTGGGGCCGCCGGGGGTGGGCAAGACCTCTTTGGCCCGTTCCATCGCGCGCGCGTTGGGGCGGCAATTTGCGCGTGTTTCGATGGGCGGGGTGCGTGATGAATCCGAAATCAGGGGACATCGCCGCACCTACATCGGGGCTTTGCCGGGCAGGTTGATTCAGCAATTAAGAAAATCAAAAACACGCAACCCTGTTTTTTTGTTGGATGAAATTGACAAAATGGGCACGGACTGGAGGGGGGACCCCGCCGCCGCGCTCCTTGAAGTTTTGGATCCGGAACAAAATCAGAATTTCGTTGATCATTATCTTGACGTCGGCTTTGATCTTTCCAGCGTCTTTTTCGTGACAACCGCCAATACGACCTACACCATTCCCTCGACTCTTTTGGACCGGATGGAAGTGATTCGTTTTTCAGACTACACGTTGCGCGAGAAACAGGAAATCTGCAAGCGATATTTGGCGCCCAAGCAGCTCAAAGAGCATGGCCTAACGGATCGGCTTGAGCTTAGCATCAGTGATGAAGCATTGGCCTTTATTATTGAAAAATATACTCGGGAAGCCGGGGTGCGTAACTTAGATCGTGAGATAGCCAAGTTGGCGCGTAAAATAGCGAGGGAAATCGCTGAAAACTATAAAAGCGCCGCTAAAAGAAGAAACGCTCCGGAAAAGGCAGCGCAGCGTTCGCTAAAAAAAATGGATGAAATTCAGAAATATTTGGGAGTGCCGAAATTCACAAGGCTTGAAAGTGTTGATAACGGCGTGGGTCTGGTCACGGGCTTGGCTTGGACCGAATATGGCGGGGAAATTTTAACGATCGAGGTAGCCCAAGTGCCGGGGCGAGGCGAACTGATTTTAACGGGTAAACTGGGCGCCACGATGCAGGAATCCGCGCAAGCAGCCTTCACTTATGTGCGTTCCCGGAGTGACCGCCTGGCTTTTGAAACCCAGGGTCTTAAAAATCATGATTTTCATCTTCATGTGCCCGAGGGCGCGGTCCCTAAAGATGGACCTTCGGCGGGCGTGGCCATGGCGGTTTCTTTAGCGAGTTTTTTAACGAACCGTCCCGTGAAGCCGGGGTGCGCCATGACGGGAGAGATAACGCTTTTGGGCCGGGTGCTGGGAGTCGGCGGCATTCGCGAAAAACTCATCGCCGCGCACCGCCACGGAGTCAAGTTGGTGCTTATTCCTAAAGATAACGAAAAAGATTTGGAGGATGTGCCTACTGAAGTGCGCGAGGGTTTATCGGTGATCGCGGTTTCCCACATGGATCAAGTATTGCAGGCGGTTTTTTCATGAGGAGTTCCAGGTTTCGAGTTTCAAGTTCAAAAATATCGAATTTAAATTTTTTTCCCGATTCTTTCAACTTGGAACTTGGAACTTGGAACTTTTCTTTACCATGAAATACACCTTATTGACTCCCGGGCCCACGCCTGTGCCTCAAGAAATTTTGGATTTGATGGCCGAGCCGGTGCTGCATCATCGCACACCGGAGTTCGCCCAGATTTTAAACGGTATCTTTGATGATTTGAAATATGTTTTTCAGACTCAATCGGCAGAAGTTTTTGTGCTTTCGGGGTCGGGGACGGCGGCTTTGGAAGCGGCAGTGGTTAACTTTTTCTCTCCAGGGGATGAGGCGGCCGTGGTTTCGATCGGCGCCTTCGGAGACCGGTGGGCGGCCATGGCTAAAACTTACGGCCTCAACGTTACCGTATTCAAAGAGCCTCTGGGCGAGGCGGCAAAACCGGAAAAAATCAGAAATTATTTACGCAGTCATGCCAAAGCCAAAGGAGTTTTTGTCACCCATGCGGAAACATCAACGGCTACGGTAAATTCTATTCGCGATATCGCGCGGATCGTTCAAGAGTTCCAAGCTCTTTTTTTGGTTGATGCCGTCAGTTCCTTGGCCGGTGAAGAACTGCGGCAAGATGACTGGGGTCTTGATGTGGTTTGTTCAGCCAGTCAAAAGGGCTTAATGTGTCCTCCCGGAGTGGCCCTATTATCAGCGAGCACGCGAGCCATGGAATGCTTGGCATCATCGAAAATTCCTAAATTTTATTTAGATTTGAAAGAGTACCGAAAATCGAAAAGTATCCCGGAAACACCCTTTACGCCCCCTGTGTCTTTGTTGGTTGGTTTGGCGCAGGCTCTTAAAATTATTCGCAAAGATACCGTGGAATGGCGCTGGGAGCAGCAGGCGCGGCTGGCTCAATGGACGCGCTCGGCATGCCAAGAGCGTCTGGGCGCGGAACTTTTTTCGCAAAGCCCGGCCAATGTCTTGACGGCATTCTCATTGGGCAGGGACCTGCCCGAAGGATTTTCCAGCACGTCAAGAATTTTAACCTACTTGCGCGACCATTACAAAATAACGATTGCCGACGGACAGGGCGAGCTTAAGGGTAAAATTTTTAGAATTGCCCATATGGGGGCGATCACCCAGCAAGATATTGAAAACGGACTCTCGGCCCTGGTCGAGATTTGCGGTAACCGTGGACATCGTCCAATTCAAAGCGCTCACTAAGCGTTACCGCATCGCTGGATTTTTTAAATCCAAGGAGATCGTCGGCATCGAAGATTTATCATTAACGATTGCGGGGGGCGAAATTTTTGGCTTGTTGGGTTTAAACGGCAGCGGCAAGACGACATCCTTGCGACTCCTTTTGGGTTTGATTGTTCCCACTAAAGGGGAGGTTTTGGTTTTGGGCAAGCAAGCTCTAAGGCATCCCGAAATTCGTTCGGAACTGGGTTATCTGCCGGAGCGTTGCTCTTTTCCGGCCACGTTGACACCCTTGGAAATGCTGGAGTTTTTTGCCCGTCTTGACGCCGGAAAATTTTCCAACGGTTTAATAAAATCCCGGCGCATTACGGATGCCTTAAACATCGTGGGGCTTGATCGCGCGGCCGAGCGTAAAGTGGGAACTTTTTCCAAAGGCATGGTTCAGCGCCTGGGAATTGCCCAGGCCATTTTGCATGAACCGCGGCTGCTGGTCCTGGATGAGCCGGCCAGCGGCTTGGATCCTCTGGGGATTATTGAAATGCGGGAACTCTTCCGGAGGTTAAATAATGACCTGGGAATAACGGTCCTTTTTTCGTCACATTCGATTAGCGAGGTGGAAGCGATTTCGGACCGGGTGGGCGTGATCGCGGGAAACCGTTTGCGCCGGGTGTTTCTTAAAAAAGAATGGTCGGAGCCCGGAGCCAAGCGTTTGGAGGAGCATTTTGTGGAAACAGTGAAAGATTTTGCGGGTGATGGCAGCCATTGGGAGCTCGATGCCGAAACCGATCATGGCTGATCGCCTCGCGCGCATTTTGGCCGTCTCCAAGTTGACGCTCCTTGAGGAGGTGCGCCATAAAGTCCTGAATGCCACATTTTTATTTGCCGGCGTCCTTATCTATTTTGGCGTCGTTTTATCGCGGCTGGCCCTGGGTTTTGAGGAGCGGTTTTTTCGCGATATCGGGTTCGCCTTTTTAGAATTTTTTGGGCTCGCCATATTGCTCCAGAGCGTGTATCGCATCGTTGAACAGGATGTCCACCGGGGCTCAAGCGTCGAGATGTATTTTGTTCGTCCCATTGAGCGGTGGGAGTTTTTGCTGGGGCGTTATTTTGGGATGGCCGCTTTATTGTGGATGAGCTTGGGCGTCATGGGCGGCGCCTGGAGCGGGCTTGTGGCGATGCGGGGATTTGTTTTTGAAACTTTGTATCTTTATGTTTTTCTTGAGATATATCTAAAACTTTTGATCATGTTATCCACGGCTTTTGCGCTGGCGACCATCGCAACCTCGCAGGCCAGTTATTTTATTTCAGCTCTTCTTATCTATGCCAGCGGCCACGTGGCCTACCTGATTCGATCGCTGTTGGAGCACCAGGAACGAATGGACATGACAAGCCTCTTGCTGCTTAAGCCGCTGTCGTATATCTTGCCTAACTTTTCGCTTTTTGGCGCCGTAAACAACCTGGAGAGCATATTGGCCGGAGCGGTGCGCTATGATTTTTATGATTTTGCGTGCGTTTTAGGCTATTCCCTGGTTTACGGCGGCAGTTTGGCCTTATTGGCCTCATGGCGTTTTAGCCGTCGTGAAATTCTAATCTAGCGGATTGTGCGTTTATTAATCAGCGTTATCGTCGCCATCGTTGCGACGAATTATTTGGTGGCTCTATATTTTCCAGAGCGTTACCCTGAAAAGCTGCCGCAGGCTTTTGCCACGAGCCGCGGGAGCGCCGGTGGAACCAGGGATTTGATTCTCGTGGGGTTGGGATTGCGCCGTTTAGCGAGCGATATCGCCATGATTGATTTGTTGGTCTATTACGGAACCCACGAACATGCTGGACATGAGACAGGGGGGCGCTTTGCCGGGGACCCGTCCCTGACGGGTCGAGCGCCCCCCGGGGTCCTGCGCAGGAGGGCTGCTGGAAGCGAGATTTTGGGTTCCTATATTGATCTGCTTCCATTGGCGCGGCGGATTTTGGGACTAGACCCCTATTTCCGTTATGCGACGCTTTACGCGGCGGGAGCCTTGGCTTTTAATGAAGATCGAACGCGTCAAGCCGTTGATCTTCTAAACGAGGCCAGGCTGCGAGACCAAAAGTATTGGCCTTATACTTTAACGCTATCATCAATCGCGTACAAGAAAATCAATGATTTTCCGGAATTGGTCCGGTCGCTGGAGCCGTTGATTGAGTTGCCGGAGTGCCCATCCATGCTTAAAAATATATCGGCTAATATTTACTGGAAAATCGGACGCCGGGAAGACGCCTTAAGAATTTATCGCGGGTTGCGCGATTTTGCGCCGGAAGATGATTATCGCTCTAACGCCCGGTATAAACTTGAGCTGTTGGGAGAGAAATAGAGGAACGGGCAATGGCCTATCTTTTCGGCCCTCGGACCAGATGGGACCGGCTCTTGGCGGCCCGTTTCAATTTTGTCCACCGGCAAGCCTTGGTGTTAATGTTGCCGTTAATCGTCAAGCCATGGAGTTTATTGGTCCTGGCAAGCTTTGCTCTTCTATGTTGGAGCGTTCGCGCCGGGTGGCTGCGTCAATGGGATATTTTGGGTATCGAGTTTTTGCAATCTTTTGGCTCGACGTCTCGGGACTGCGCCGCGGTATCTCTTGGCTGGATCGGCTCTCCGGAGTTGGCCATCGCGACGGTTTTGATCTTGGCATGGTGGTTATGGAAAAAAGTTTCTTTTGTTCATGCCTATTGCCTGTTATTTGTTTTCGCTCTTGTCACAGGCATTGAAATTGCAGGCAAACAATACATTAATCAATTTCCTCCTTACGCGTATCATCGTTTTTGCGAGCCGGGTCTCCCTTCGGCGTTGTTGACGGTGGATATGCCCGGCAGTTTCCCAAGCGGCCATATGCTGCGCGCCGGTTATCTGCTGGCCTTGGTGTTGAAATGGTCATGGGTTAATCTCATTCGAAGGAGGGCTCTTATCCTGATTATGGTCTTCGTATTGACGGCTGCGATTGCCGTATCCAGGGTTTATATCGGGGATCATTGGATCAGCGATGTGGCGGGTGGAATTTTGCTGGCTTGGGTCGCAGCTTTGTGGACCGACTTGAGCCCTCATGGAGAATTTCGTTCGTGATGATACCCTTGCCTGCTTTAAGACCCATTGATGTCATGCCCATGCGGCATCAGGGAGCCATGCGATTTTTGCTTAAAGATTTGGAGGGGTTTTCAGAGAAGGCCGCCCTCCTTGACCCCGAAGAGTTTTTCGTAGCCGCCTGTCTTGACGGCAAATCCACAATGGACCAGATTCGCTCGCGATTTGCCCGGCGGTTTAACATGAAACTTTTGCCATCGGCTAAGATCGAAAAAATTTTAGCTGCCCTTGATGAGTGCCATTTGCTCGATTCCCCGCGTTTCCAGGAGCGCCGGACGGCCGTTAAAAAGGAGTATGAGCAGTTTCCTCGGCGCCGGGCGGCATTGGCGAATGAGAGTTATCCCGGCGAGGAAATTAAACTCATGAACCTTTTAGATCAATTTTTCGTTCCGCCTGGACCCGGCCGGGAGGTCAAGGCGCGAACGGGAAATTTAATCGGCTTGGTGGCGCCGCATATAGATTTTTTAAGAGGAGGCGTTGCCTACGCCTGGGCTTATCAAGAGATGTTAAGTCGTTTGACGGCGGATTTATATGTCATCTTGGGCGTGGCCCACGCGGGGCCGCCTTTGCCGTTTATTTTGACCCTGAAAGATTTTGAGACGCCTTTGGGTTTAGTGGCCACCGACCGCGATCTGGGGAACGAATTGATGCATACGACGGGCGTTGACCTCGCTCAACATGAGTTCGTTTTGCGGCGCGAACATTCCATTGAATTTCAGGCGGTATGGCTTAAGTATGTCAGCCGGAAACGGGAAGGAAGTTTTAAGATTCTTCCTTTGGCCTGCGCGCATTTTGCTCAAAACGGCGGCGATCCGGAGGAGCCGGTCCATCGCGTGCTGGAAGAGTTGGCTCATCTGGCAGCCAGGTATCCCGGAAAAGTTTGTTTTTTAGCCGGGGTTGACCTATCGCACGTGGGTCCGCGTTTTGGCGACCAGGAACCCGTTAAGGAATTGGTCCGATGGATCGAATTTGAGGATCAAAAAAGCCTCCGCCTTCTTGAGGAAAAAAATTCCCTGGAGTTTTACAGGTCGGCCATGATTCAAAAGGGCAAGCGCAAGGTTTGCGGCGCGAGCGCGCTCTATGCTTTTTCCTGGCTCATGCAGCGGCTTTATCCTCAAGCCCAAGGCCGTCTGCTTAAATACGGCCACGCCCCCGACCCCGCCGGAGGCGAAGTCTCTTTCGCCAGCATGGCCTTTGTTGTTTGACCGAAGAGGTTTGCTTGTTGTTCCCATCCTGCAGGCAATCGAAGATATATTTCTTTTGATCCCAGATTCCGCAGTTGCGGAATCTGGGATCATCAATGCTGGACGCGCAAGACGGGAGAAGAGACTGGATGCTCGCCTTTGCGGGAATGACGGAAAAAATTTTTAATGTTCAGATTTTTCCTGCCTATTGACACACACACACACACACATGGTATATACTAGAC
>JACQPE010000009.1 GCA_016207685.1 Elusimicrobiota bacterium
AGGAAAAATGAAACTTTCTGGGGCCTTTTGGCATTCCTCACAAAGTTACCAAAATGGTGCGCTTATGAGAGGACGCACTTACTCTCGGAGAATAGGTTATTCATAGACGTGATTCAGGAATATAACTCGATAGACGGCTGGACCGCTCATGCGACATCAGGCGGGGATCTCTTATTTGACAGGGTCGGCGCTGACCAGCCGGGCAACAAGCTCACCATCACCAATAGCGGCAATATCGGCATCGGAACATCGGACCCCCAGGCCCCTTTGGATGTAGCAGGAAAAGTCAAAGCGACATCCTTTGAAGGGGATGGGGCGATTCCCGCAGGAGCTATTCTTCTATTTGCCAGCACCACGAGCATAACTAATTGTCCGGAAGGATTTAAGTTCAGGGATGACTTTGATGGACTATTTCCCAAGGGAACGAGGGAAAACCTGGGCACGGGAGATCCAGACGCGGCAGGGAGCACGGGAGGGTCGGCGACGCATACGCATACATTTTCTGGGGATACCGATGGACCATCTGACAATACAGCAGATGTTGTAGCCGCCGACGTATTTAATGTTAACAACGCGCCAACCCAAACCCATAAGCATCATTTCAACTTTGCTGTTACGGGAGAAACCAATCCGCCATTCATTCGCGTGGTCTTCTGTGAAAAAAAATGATTCTGGCGATACTCCTGGGGTTTCTTGTTGCATTTGCTTTCCCGGGGTGTCCCCTTCTCCATGCTGAACCCGTTCCTCTTGGCAAAATTATTGACTCCTACATTGAAGGCACAACCACGCAGATGCTTGTCGAATCAAACCGAATGCTTGATACCTCCCAAATCGTCTATCTCCATGGCGGCATCGCCCTGACCATCCGGGAAGTCATGTCCATGAAAGAAACCGAAGGGGTCTATTACTACAAAGCCTACGCGCCTGAAAAGGTTAGGGTCCTTCCTGGAGAAAACATATTTCTTGAAATAACGAAAAAAGAAGAAAAACTCAAACGATTTGAAAAAGAAGCGATCTTTATGAAAAAAAAGTATGCCACAGTTACTTTCGTTGAGGGCGAGAAGGCCATGATCAATAGGGGTTCCCTGCACAATGTGGACAAAAGGGATGTTTATAAGGTTTTTGATTCATCTGGTAAAGCTAAGGGGGAAATTGAACTCTATGGGGTTGGGGATTTTCTTTCGGCTGGCATTATCAATTACCCAATAGAACTACAAAGTAGCGAAATTAAAATTCAAACTAATGACACGGCGATATTTTCGGGCAATAGAAAATTAATCGGACTAGGAACCTTAATCGTGCTTCCAGTTGGTGGCGGGAAGGGGAGCGAACAGGGAGGCGTTCAAATTACAGGGGGTGGGAATGCGTGGAGCATCATTTTAAAAAAAGGAAAAATAGTAGAAATCAATTTGGCTAATTTAGAAAGAATTGTTTCCCCCCCAGGTATCAGAGAAATTAAAACATTTTACATTAGCCCTATTTGGTTCCGCAAAGCATTTTTCTATCCTGGATTTATTTCGCCGTCGGTCTCTATAGGTCTTGCCTATTCAATAAACCGTGTAATTCCAAATGACGTAACTTTAACAGACAAAACTGGTCTTGCGCCTATGGTAGGCATCGGGGTCGAAACCTTTACCGGAAAAATGATACACGCTAGGTTAGACCTCCAGTATTATTATTCTTCTAGAAAATATGAAGGTCACACATTTAAAACAGATGCTCTATTTTTATTGGGAGGGTTAACATTTAATTGGTAGAAGAAAAGCGCCGCGATTTTTTGAAGTCCGCTGCCCTCCATTTCTGCCGTAACCTCATAGCAGGAGGTGATTCCTGCCATGAAGATCCCAAAGAAACGCTGTGCCGGCTGCCGCCAATGGTTTGGGCCTGACCCCAGATCCCTGCACGAGGGCCGATCCTGTCAACGCTACTGCTCTAAAACTGCCTGCCGCAAAGCCAGAAAAAAAGCTCAAACCAACTGGCTGGCCAAAAACCTGGACTATTTCAAGGGAGCGGTCCATAAAAGAGACTGTCGGCTCTGGGCCAGTAAGCATCCCCACTATCAAAAAGAGCGCCGGGACCGCAGTGTTACCAGTTGATGTAAAAACCCAACAGGCTAAACAAGCCCGGGGTCTTGTAGCGCTGTTCTTGGTATTCAATCTCAGGGGCAGGATAATATTGCAAATCCAGCCGCATGCCAAGCCTGTGCCCGGGAAAGAACTCAGCTCCAATGCCTATCATGGGCGTCAATTCGTAGTGGTTGAAAACCTCCTTCGGGAGGAAAAGATTCGAATGTCTCCCTGCCAGTCCTGCCATGAAAAAGGGCATAATTTTTTGAGGGTATAAAAAGCTTTTTTTAATCCACAACGGAATAAGAAAATCGGTCCGCAAATATTGCGTCCGACTTCTATAGGTTACGGTATTGAGGGCTCCGCCCAGCCAGTCCAAAGACCAACCTTTCCAAAAGTAAAAACTAAACAAATAGCCCCCCGCGGCAGATTGGTTCAGATATGGATCACGCTCGGTATCTGTACTATTTTTAAAGCTTTGAGAAGTCGATACTCCCCCCATCCCTCCCAAACCAAAAACATTCCTGTGGATCAAAAATTTCGCTGTGTCACCGGAGGCAATGGGGAGGCCGCCTTTCTTGGCGTAGGTTTTCATTTTACCGAAAGAGCTTGTTTCGCTGATGATTTGAGCTTCAAGCTCCCCCTTGGCTTTGCCGTCTGCGCCGTAGATAGTGTACATGTCTTTTGTGCGCACGCCTTGAAGCGAGCCCCGGTTGATTAAGACTTGACCGCCTTCAACGGAGGCAACCTGCGCGATTTTTTTGTCCGCCAGAAAAGTCTTCATCTCAACGGTTTCGGTCCTGGCCTTGGCCGAGGAAGGCGCGCCCTGGGCCAGAGCTATGGAGCCGGCCATATTTTCCGCCACGTCGCGCATGTTAAGGGCATTGTCCGACTGGCCGTCATAGGAGGCGGTCACCTCGCCGGTTTCCACGTTAGTGATTTTGACGTTTAAAAAATAGAGGCCTTTGAAAAAATTGACGGCGCCGGTGAGCATACGCTCAACATTTAAAATTTTTCCTATTTGAACCGCGCACTCGGCGCTCGTGCAACCTGTTTGCTGAAATTTTTGCTCCGTTAAAATTTTATCCACATTGGAACGGTCAATCACGCGAAAGGTATTCGTATTGACCAAGGCGCTGCGGAAAAAATTGGTGATGGCCACGGCCTCCATTGGAGAAATCCCCTGCCCCTCAAATTCAACCACAGCCACCTGCGGCTTATTGACCTGTGCGATCTCCGGCGTCTGCGCCTCCGCGGCCCAGGCCCCGCAGCCTAATCCCGCGCACGACAAAAAAACCGCATTCCATAACGCCCTACGAAAGCAAATGTTCTTCAGTATCCCCAATGACAACATGCCAATACAAATCTACAAGGCCTTATTTATTTCCGCAACCCTCCCCCGCCGCCTGTTGCCGGCCAAAGGGGAAGTGTTATCAGGGTTACTT
Source organism: Elusimicrobiota bacterium (assembly GCA_016207685.1). Lineage (GTDB taxonomy): Bacteria > Elusimicrobiota > Elusimicrobia > JACQPE01 > JACQPE01 > JACQPE01. The sequence goes on from JACQPE010000009.1 coordinate 3,512, forward strand.
TTTCCAGTACTGATGATGCGGCCGATGCTCCGCATAACCACAACTTCAGCGCAGAGACGGCAGTCGCCGAGCATCTTCCCCCTTTCCTCGTTGTCCTCTTCTGCGAGAAGGAATGAACGTCAATCAATTTTTTTGCATGACCACCATGCTATTGGGCTATACCGCAGCGATTCACGCCCAAACCCCCATAGGCAAGGTAGTGGATTCCTATTTGGAAGGGACTACTGGGTTTGCATTCTTTGGGCTGTAGCGTTCTGACTTTTTCACCTATCACGATGGTTTAGTCTTGACTTTTTCACCTTTATAGGTAAAATAGGCATGAATGAAAGAACGCGCTCTCTATGCCAGCTTGTGGGAAACCTTGGCCAAAACCAAGTCCATGATATTTTTGGCCGGGCCGCGCCAGGTGGGAAAGACGACTTTTGCCAAAATTATCGGCTCGCGCTTCGCCAATCAAACCTACTTTAACTGGGACCTCATCACGCACAAAAAAATGTTGATCGAAAATCCCTTATTCTTTGAACAAGTCGAACGCAAAAATGCCGAACCTCCCTTAGTTATTTTTGACGAAATCCACAAATTCAGGCGATGGAAAAACTACCTCAAGGGCGTTTATGATGAATTTGGCCGAGACTATAAATTTTTGGTGTTGGGTAGCGGCCGGCTCAATGTCTTCCAGAAGGGCGGCGACTCATTGGCCGGGCGATATTTTCTTTTCACGCTCTGGCCCTTCACCTTGGCTGAACTTGCCAATAACAGAATCCCATTTGATGATTTCGTCAAGAATCCATTGTTATTTCCCGATGAGAGCAAAACATCAGCAAATATCTGGAAACAGCTTGGCCAAACAAGCGGATTTCCGGAACCTTTTTTAGCCTCCAGCGAACGGCACTACCGCTTATGGTCGAACACTTATCAGAAACAGCTCATTCGTGAAGATATCAGAAACCTTACCGCGATCAAAAACATGGATGAAACGGAAATTCTATTCTCACTGTTGCCTTCCAAGGTTGGCTCAACCCTTTCCCTAGACAGCATCGCGCGCGACATGCAAATTTCATTTAACAGCGTGCGCCGATGGATTGAAACCTTTGAAGACTTTTTCATGGTGTTTCGAATCGCGCCCTGGACTAAAAAAATTGCGCGCGCCATTACCAAAGAAAAAAAACTGTATTTTTACGACTACGCCATGATAACTTCAGAGGCGGCTAAATTTGAAAATATGGCGGCCCTGGAACTTTGGCGCGCGGCGGCCAATTGGACCGAATCGGGATTGGGTTCTTTTTCTCTCCATTATGTGCGCAACAAAGAAAAACAAGAAGTGGATTTCTTAATCAAGCGGGATACTGCTCCTTTCCTATTGATCGAAACCAAACTTTCAGATGAAAGCCCGGCGCCGAGTCTCATTAAGTTCCAAAATCAGCTCAATGTTCCCGCTGTTCAACTGGTCAATAAAACCGGAATCTGCAAAATTATTTCCAATGGAAACCAAAAATTGCTCATCATCAGCGCCAGCCGCTATCTGGCAGGGCTTCCCTGACTTTTGTAATTCAGGGTCGGGTAGACGGCGCGGTCGCCCACGCCGTCTACCCGACCCCGATTCTGTGACCTTATTCTCCATTGGTCAGGCCCAATGTCGGCTCTTCATACTCCGGCATGCCTAAAAGATCCGGGAAATCGGTAAAAATAGCATCCACGCGCATCAAGGACAATTTCTCCCACATGGGCCGCTTGTTAACCGTGTACACACAGACATGAAGCCCGCGCTGATGGGCCAATTGAATCACGCTCCTGGAAATCTGACTCACTGAAACACCCAAGGCCTCGCAATGCGACTCGCGCATTTCGCCGATCGCGATTTTCAGCGGCTTTAATCCCAATAAATAAATCAAATGCATGGCGGGAGAAAGCTCCCGCACTCGGCGCAAACATTCATGGTTGAAACTTGATACCGTGGACATGCCGTTATACCCCTTGCGCTCCAAAAGCCCCAATACCTTTTCCTCAATTCCCGTATAACCGCTGTTGCCCCCCTTAATTTCCACATCAACAACCGCGCGCCGGGAAATCAAGGTCAACACCTCCTCCAAAGTCGGCACCCGTTCGGGCGGGTAGTGGCCATTCGCCAATTTTTTCAACGGATAATTAGAAATTTCTTCGCGCGTCAAGTCCACAATTTTCTTTTTGACGCCGGCCGCCCTTTTCAAATTATCGTCGTGGATCACGACAACTTGGCCGTCCTTGCTTTGATTGACATCGAGCTCGATAAAACGGGCCCCCATGTCAAGAGCCAACTTAAACGCCGATAACGTATTTTCGGGCGCGTAGCCGGAGGCTCCTCGATGGGCGATTAAAATGGGTTTCTTATCGGACTTAAAAAATGGAAATGACATAAATTAAGCGACTGCCTCTAAAAATTTAGCGAACATGCGCTCCTCGAAGTCAAAAGCGACAAATTCATCATGGCCGCTTAAAGGGCCATGGAAGTCCGAACCACAGGTGGCAAAAAGACCATGCTTGCGCGCCGCGCTCAAATAATCCCGCGTTTGGTTGCTGCTGTGCATGGGATAATGCGCCTCGATGCCTCCCAGTCCCAGGGCAACCAAACTTGAAAGCCTCTCATCATTTATTCGGGCCACGCCTGGATGCGCCAATACCGCCACGCCGCCGGCTTGGACAACGGCTTCAATCGCTTCGGCGACATCGGGTCCCAACGAAGGGACATAGGCGGCCTTGCCTTTGAGCAAAAAACGAGTGAATGCCTCCGTTCGGGATTTGACGATACCCTTGTCGCGGAGCGTGTCGGCAATCGCAGGACGGCCCACGGTCTCTTGAGCGCGTTCCAGAACTTCATCCATAGTAATATCAAAGCCTAACAATCGCAATTTTTCAATGAAGAGTTCGGCGCGGCGGCGCCTGTTGCCGCGATAGAGGCGCAGCTTATCTTGAAACGTCGCGGATTGAGCCAGTTTCCGTCCGAAACCAAGAACGTGCAGGGTTTCACCGGTTTCTTTGGTATTGATTTCAACACCAGCGACCATGGTCATTCCGGGAGGAAGCGTCAGGGGCGAATTCAAATGAACATGCATGGAGTCATGGTCCGTGACGGCAAAAACTTTCACCCCAAAGGCATGAAGCCTCCTGATCAATTCCTCCGGCGCCAAGGTGCCGTCCGAATAAGTGGTATGGAGGTGAAAATCGAATTTAGCCATAAAATCAGGTTATAGGCTGCAAGTTGTAGGCAGCAGCCGAAATCAAAAAACCACGCCGCGGCCTGCTCATTGCGCTTCCACAAGGACGCGGCCCGCGGCCTGGCCATTGTCCGTTTTAACCCTAACCAGATAGACGCCGCTCGTCACTGCGAAACCCGCATCATTCGTGCCGTCCCATGAAAGACTGGTCAACTGCCTAATCAAACTTCCTCCCAAATCAAAAATTTGGACGTTTGCGTTGCTCCCTGCCACGCTCGAATCAACGCTAAAAGTGACACGTTCCGAAGTCAATATCCGGAAAGGATTAGGTATGGCAATGGCCCGGGCCGAATTTCCGGAACTTGGGATGCTCCCATAACGCGCCAAACTCAATGTCTTAAAAAGATTCAGACGCCCATGACCGAAATAATCATCTCTTCCCTTTGATCCCAAATCATCAGCCCCATTAAAAAGCCATTGCTCGACCTGCGTGGTGGTTGCCGATGGCAGCATTGATAAAATTAGCGCCGCCGCGCCTGCTACAATAGGCGCTGAAAAAGAGGTCCCATCATCGCTTGAATTGCCAAAGTCTCCTCCATTAGCCGCGCCATAAATATCCGTTCCCGGGGCCACGATATCGGTGCTGCTGCCGTAGCTTGAAAAAGAAGCCAGCGAATCGGTCGCGGTTGTGGCCCCAACGCCGATGACGCCGGGATAATCCGAGGGCAGCACCTTGACGGTGTTGCCGCAATTTCCTTTTGCCGCAATGATGGGAATATTATGGGCAATCGCATTGTCAATGGCCTGCGTCTCCAACGCGCTTTCAGGACAAGCGCTGGCGCAATTATTCGTGCAACCCACTGACATATTAATCACCATACGGCCCGTGTATGATGAGTGCCGTGTGGATGCCCAAACCGCGTAATTGATTGCCGCTGCCACATCCGCTGAATCCGCCGTATCGCAACCGGCGCTTGGAAATATCTTAAGGGGTAAAATCTTTGAGTCCCAACTCGTTCCCGCGACGCCGATGCCATTGTCGGTCGCCGCGGAAGCGGCGGAAGCCACCAGAGTGCCATGGCCCAGGCAGTCCGTGGGTTTATTGTCATTATCCGCAATGTCCCAACCCCATAAATCATCAATTTTTCCGTTGCCATCGTCATCGCCGCCGCCGGAAACATCCACGGGATTGGTCCAAACTTTGCTGGTCGCCGATGACAAATCCACGTGTGAGATATCAACGCCCGTATCAATAATGGCAATCGTCGTGGGGCTCGATCGGCCCACCTCAAATTCCCAGCCGCCATAAGCGCTGATGATCTCTAAATGTTTCTCATTGCTAAGCAATGGGTCATTCGGAACGCGCCCCATGGGACGATAGAGATGATTGGGTTCAACCCAAGCAATGCGAGAATCGTTTTTTAATTCAGACACAATCTCATCCATGGCATGGCCGTGGGGCAGCTTCCAGAGTTCCCAGGATTTAAAATGAAGGCGTTTTTTGCGCCGCAAAAATAATTTCGAAACGGGTGTTTCCCAATCGTCGGCCGATGGCTCGCTTTTCCACTGAATCAAAATTTCATCGGGCCTATGATCCGCGCATAAAAAGTTCCAAGTTCCAAGTTCCAAGTTCAAA
>JACQPE010000118.1 GCA_016207685.1 Elusimicrobiota bacterium
GAATTAAATAGAAACCGAAAGGGGGATTTTATGGAAACCGTAACAACGTTTGTGACCTTGAGCAAATCAGCGGCGGAGAAACTGCGGGAGATGGCGGCTAAACAAGCCCCTGGCTCGCAGTCATTGAGGGTTTTTGTTAAATCCGGCGGCTGCAGGGGGTTTAGCTATGGCATGGCTTTTGACAGCCCGCAGGAAGGCGATCAATTTATTGAAAGCGAAGGCATCAAAATTCTTGTGGATGCGGAAAGCGCCCATTACTTAAACGGCGCAACCGTGGATTTTAAAGATGAGATAATGGGCGGCGGCTTCAGCATTGAAAACCCCAATGCCACCTCCACCTGCGGGTGCGGCCAGTCATTCAAAGCTAAAGGTGAAACCGGCAGTCCCAAGAGTTGTTGCTAAATAAAAGTTCCCAGTCCCAAGTTCCCCGTTCCAAGTTAAAAAATAAATCGAAGCCTGATTTTTCTTTTTCTTCAAATTCGCCATTCGCCAAACCGTCCCCATTCCCCGCCATGCGCCTGCGGCGATGGCGCCGCACGGCGGCCCTGCGCGCCATCATGACACAAACGCGCCTGCAACGGGAAGAGCTTATGGCCCCCTTTTTTATCCGAGAGGAAAACACGTCCCAAATAGTCTCAAAACTGCCTAATCACCCTCAGCACAACCTTCATGATTTGCTCAAGGCTATTGAAAAATTTACCCATTCCGGAGGCAAATCCATCATTCTTTTCGGCATTCCAAAATCAAAAGACAGCCTGGCAACCGGCGCGCATGGATTCAATGGAATTATCCAGCGAGCCTTACGTGAAATCAAAAAAACTTTTAGTCATGATATCGCAGTCGCGGCCGATCTTTGCCTCTGCGAATACACGGATCATGGGCATTGCGGAATCCTCAAGAGAATCGCGCATCGCGCGTCGCGCGTCGCGCGTTCAAAAAATTCAGCCCCCTTTTCCTCAAACTCTAAACGCGCAACGCGCAACGCGCAACTCTTTACTATCGACAACGACGCGACGTTGGATATCCTGCGCAAAACCGCAGTCAGCTTGGCCCACGCCGGGGCCGATATCATCGCTCCTTCGGGAATGATGGACGGCCAAGTCACCGCCATCAGAGAAAGCCTGGACGAAAATAATTTTAAGGACACGCTCATACTTTCTTACGCCGCCAAATATGCCTCGACTCTTTATGGCCCCTTTCGCGAACTGGCCGAATCCAAACCCAGTTTCGGCGACCGCAAGAGCTATCAAATGAATCCGGCCAACAGCGATGAGGCCTTGCGGGAAATCGCCCTGGACATTCAAGAGGGCGCGGATATCGTGATGGTCAAGCCCGCGATGTTTTATTTAGATGCCATTGAACGCGCCAAATCCACCTTCAATTGGCCCTTGGCCGCGTTTCAGGTTTCCGGCGAGGCCTGGATGATCGAGCAATACGCTCAAAGCGGCATGGCCCGGCGCGAGGACGCGATCTTGGAATCCACCCTGGCCATCAAACGCGCCGGGGCCAACCTCATCATCACCTATTTCGCCCAGGAACTATTAGGACTCCTATAAAACCTCTTCTCCTGCACGCTCATCTCAAAATTTTAACCACGGCTGCCTTGTGGTCCACGGCGGGCGCCGCCATCAAACTCTGCCGCTTAAACGCCTGGCAAATTGCCGGTGGGCGCTCGCTGATCGCGGCCTTGACTTTATTGACTTTTCTGCCGCCATCGAGAAAGGGGCTTCCCGTAAAAACATGGCCCGTGGCCGCGGCTTACGCCTGCTGCGTTATTCTCTTTATTCTCTCGAATAAACTCACCACCGCGGCCAACGCCATTTTTCTCCAAAGCGCGGCGCCGATGTACATCATGATATTGAGCCCTTGGCTGCTCAACGAATACCCATCGCGCCGTGACATGATCACTTTGCCTTTCTCTCTCCTAGGCCTTATTTTAATTGTCTCGGGCAATTTAAACGGCGGCGCCTTGTCCGGCAATGCCGCGGCCCTGGGCGCCGGAGTCGCCTTTGCCCTCATGATCATGGGCCTGCGGCGATTGCGGGAAACCCATGCGGAGGCTGCGGTTGTTTGGGGCAATTTACTGGCGGCAACTCTTCTTCTTCCCCTGGCAATCCAAGGGCCCGCGCCTCGAATTCAAGATTTGCTCATCCTGGGTTACCTAGGCGTATTTCAACTGGGATTGGCCTACATTTTATTTACAAGCGGCTTAAAAAGTATTCCGGCATCAGAAGCCTCCTCATTGACTCTTCTGGAGCCTGTTCTCAATCCCCTCTGGGCCTATCTCCTGGTCCACGAAACGCCCGGCCCCATGTCCCTCGCTGGAGGCGCCCTCATCCTCGGCGCCACCGCATACAGGGTCACATCTCCACATTTTACATTTCTCAAATTTGGTACAAATCAAACGAACGCATGACATGGGCCGCTTATCCTAAATTCAATCAATGACATTGCTCTCTATTGGTTTACTTGGGATAACGCTGTTGGCTCTGGGGTATCGTTTTTACGGGGTCTGGGTGGCGCGCGTGTTTGCTCTAGATCCGAAACGATTGACTCCGGCCTGCCGGATCAATGACGGACAAGATTTTGTCCCCGCGCGCCCTGTCATGCTTTTAGGCCAGCACTTTTCAGCGATCGCGGCCGTGGGGCCCATTGCGGGCCCGATCTTGGCCGCGGGCAAATACGGGTGGCTGCCGTCTTTCTTGTGGATTATATTAGGCGCGATTTTTATCGGCGCGGTGCATGATTTCTCGGCGCTCATCGCCTCGGTGCGCCATGGCGGACGCTCCATGGCGGAGGTCATCGGCATTCACATCGGGCCTACGGCCAAAAAACTTTTTCTTGTCTTCATCTGGCTCTCCTTGTTGTATGTAATTTTGGTTTTTACAGACTTGACGGCCTCGGCGTTCTTGAGCCGCCCGGAACTGGGCGCGCAAAACTTCGGGCCCGGCGTGGCCGCGAGCTCTCTCTTTTATCTGGCGCTCGCCGCTGCCATGGGCATTCTTCTGCGATCCACCAAAATTCCTTTAAGCGCCGTCACCATTGGAGGCGTCCTTCTTTTGCTTGTATTGATCCGGTTGGGACAACATGTTCCCCTGGCCCTTTCCGCCAAGTCCTGGCAAATGCTCATCCTGACCTATTGTTTTGTTGCGAGCCTAATCCCCGTATGGCTCCTTCTGCAAAGCCGGGGTTATTTGGGCGGATTCCTGCTATACGCCAGCCTGGCCGCTGGAGTCGTGGGTATTTTATTTTACCCCATACCGATCGCCGCGCCGGAGATCGTCACCGGCGAGCATTCAGGAATCTCCTTCGGCGCCGGCATGTTTCCCTTGCTTTTTACGACCATTGCCTGCGGCGCGTGTTCCGGGTTTCATGGCCTGGTTGCCTCCGGGACCACGTCCAAACAAATCGCGCGGGAACCGGATGCGCGGCTTGTCGGTTACGGCGGCATGCTCTTGGAATCGTTCGTGGCGCTCGTTGCATTAAGCGCTTTTTTGGCCATGGCCGCCCAAGGCCAGGGCCAACAGGCGTCACCCGATGAAATCTACGCGCGCGGCTTGGCCACATTTTTAACGATTGCCGGGGTGCCTTTTGAAACCGGCGTCTCTTTCGGGAAACTCGCCTTCGCCACCTTTATCTACGACACCCTGGATGTGGCGAGCCGCCTGGGCCGCTACATTTTTCAGGAACTCACAGGCTGGCATGACCAAAAGGGAAAATACCTTGGCGCCTTTTTGACTTTGGCGCCGCCGGCCGTGATTTTACTGTTGACTCCGGAAGAGGCGCCGCCCGCATGGAAATCCTATTGGGCGACTTTCGGCGCATCCAATCAACTTTTGGCATGCTTGACTTTGGCCGGTATCACTGTTTGGTTAAAAAAAGAAGGCAGAAATTTTTGGGTCACGGCCATTCCCGCAATTTTCATGGCGATCGTCACTTTTTCCACATTAGGTTCGCGCGCCGCGCTCTGGATGCTGGCGCGCCAAGCCCCTTCGGCCGCAGGAATCACCGAACTCGTGATTCTTGGCGCCGCCGTGGCCATCCTATACGCCGCCGTTAAAACATTCTTTAATAAAGCCGCTCATGAAGCCGCCAAATAAATCACAAGAGCTATTCAAACGCGCTCAAGAGGTTCTGGTCGGGGGCGTCAATTCCCCGGTGCGCTCATTCGCCGGCGTTGGGGAAACACCGCGCTTTATCACCAAAGCAAAAGGCGCTTTGATGTGGGACGCGGATGATAACCGATACCTCGATCTTGTGCAATCATGGGGCGCCATTATTTGCGGCCACAGTGATCCACGGATCAATCGTGCCGTCAACAGGGCATTGCCCAAGGGAACAAGCTACGGCGCTTGCCATGAAGGAGAAATTATTCTGGCCGAGATCATTCGGCAAGCATTCCCCAAAACAGCCGAACGCGTGCGGCTGATGAATTCAGGCACCGAAGCCGCCATGACCGCGCTGCGCCTGGCGCGCGCGGCGGCAGGGCGGGATTTGATCGTCAAATTTGCCGGAGGCTACCATGGCCACCACGATAGCCTCCTTGTCAGGGCAGGCTCCGGAGTGCTCACCCTGGGGCAACCCGGCAGCCTGGGAGTCCCTGAAAGCTGGGCCTCCTCGACGCTCGTCTTGCCCTACAATGACCTGGCCGAGGCCGAGCGGATCTTCGCCCAAATCGGTTCTCAAATTGCCGGGGTCATCGTCGAACCCATCGCCTGCAACATGGGGGTTGTCAAGGCCAAGCCTGGATTTCTGGAAACCTTGCGCAAGCTCACGCGCGAATACGGCAGCGTTCTTATTTTCGATGAAGTGATCACCGGATTTCGATTAAGATGGGGCGGATTCTCCGACACGCATGACGCCGATCTCGTTTGTCTGGGAAAAATTATCGGAGGAGGCTTTCCCGTCGGGGCCGTAGCGGGCAAAAAACACCTCATGGAGCTTTTGGCCCCGATAGGAGGGGCTTATCATGCCGGAACGCTCTCCGGCAATCCCATTGCCGTGGCCGCGGGAATCGCCGCGCTTCGCGCAATTCAAAACAAAAAACCATTTATCGCCCTTAATAACCTCGCGCAAATAATCACCAAGGCGTTAAAAGCTTCGGCCAAGAAAGCGGGCATCGCCGTCACAATCAATCAAGCCGGCGGGCTTTGGACTTTGTTCTTCACTGAAGGACCCGTCAATAATTATGACGACGCCCAAAAAACAAACACCGAACGCTATGCCCGTTTTTTTAAAGAGAATCTCAAACGCGGCATTTATTATCCGCCCAGCAATTTTGAAGCTTGCTTCCTCGGCATGGCGCACACCAAGGCCCACGCCAAAACCATCATTAACGCGGCTCAAGCGGCGTTCAAGAAACTATAAGGAGTTGCCATGCCTCATCTCACAGGTGACCACAATTTAATCGCCCTGCTGCGCTCTCTCTCCAGAAAACTCAAGCGCGCGCCATTCTCCAAAGAACTCAAACACCTCGCGCAAACAATCAGGGAATTGCCCAAGCGCAAATTTACCGTGGCCTACGGCAAACTAGAAGAAGACAAAGAGTCGGCGCATTTTGACGCGGTGTCTCGGGAAATCCTGGTGGACACCGGCCTCAAGTCCCAGTTGCCGGAATTCCAAGAAGCGCTGCTGGTTCACGAACTCCAACATGCCTATGACCACTTCAGAAGCCGCCCTTACACGCTTGAGAGCGAAACCCGCGCCTTCAAAGCGGAGTGCCTCTATCTGCTGCTTCAAAACCATGACCGATTAGCCGCCAAGATTACTGATTTCTTCGGCTATGAATGGCTGGATTACCTCCACGAAGGGGTGATCGCTTACTTGGAAGGCCCGCAAGTCTTTGACGCTTTTGTGACCGGCTCTTATGTCAAATCGCGCCTGGGACACCGCTTCGATGGGCTTCAAACCGTGGGCAAGCTCCTTGCCGACGCGAGGCAAGCCATCGGTTTCAAAGAAACCCGGCTCACCCTCGTTGAGCGAAGCCGTCAACCCAACAAGGATCTCATTAAGAAACTCCTGCAAACCCAGCTCGCCACCCTTGAGCGGCTGCGCCGTCAGCTCGAACACGAAGAGCGCGCCAACAAGACCCGGCCCTTGGCCCTAACGGTCAAAATCTAATTCCCCCCAAAGTTGGGTCCCTTGACAAAAGGGGAGGAATCTCGGTTAAACTCAATGCCGTTCACTTAAAGCCCAAGCGCGCCATTTTTGTCATTGCTGGCGCCCTGGGCCCCTCCGGGGCCCGGGCCGGCACTCGAAGCTCGACACGTCCCTCCGGGACTTCCTTCGTCCCTTTGCTCTGCAATGGGGCTGCGGAGGGTGCGAGGCTCCGCAGGAGCCGCGGCAATCTCATAAACTCAAATTCCGCACTTGGGGAAACTTTATATTGGTGCAAGTGCCGAACAAAAAAGTGGCGCACCGGAATTTGGGCTCATCGCTTTGTCAGGGTTTCGATTTTGGCGGCTAGGATGAAATCGTTGTTTGTTAAGCCGCCGGCAGCGTGGGTCCGGAGCGTGACCTCGCAGCGGCCCCAGGCGACACCCAAGTCCGGGTGGTGGTCTTCTTGATCCGCCAAAACGCCGATGTGATCGGCGAATTGTAGAGCGTCGAAAAAATCCTTAAAAAGAAAAACTTTTTTGATTTTCCGGCCCCGGCCCAGCAATCTCCAGCCTGAAGGCAAATAAGAGAGCATTATTTGAGCCTTGGACGCCGGCATCGGTTGCGCGCCCCGGCGGCAAGGCCGGCAATGGCGTTGGGAAAGGGGCAATTTGATCAAAATTTTAGGTCCTCCTCTTTGATTCTACAATCCTCCGGGACTTCATAAAATATAATTTCAAACAATCCCCCATGCTCAAAATTTATGCGGCGGTTGCCTGCAGCATTCTTACTTGGTCCATGGCTTTTTTATGTATCAAGGTTGCCCTGAAAGAACTTTCCCCTTTGGAACTTTTTCTTCTGCGGCATCTGCCGCTGGCCCTTGGGGGCGTGGTTTATATGCTGCTCCATCGCCGGCAAGAAATACTCAATCTCCTGCGCCAACATCCGGTCATCGTGATCGCAGCGTCACTATGTATTCCCAGCTACCATTGGTGCCTCTACAAAGGCCAGGAAAAAGTCTCCCCTGCGCTCGCCGCGCTCATTGTCGGCGCGTCGCCGATTTTGACATTTGCGATCGCAGCCCTGACGCGTTACGAACGCTTTGACGTCAAAAAACTTTGGGGATTGACGATCGCCTTCACCGGACTTTACTGCGCCATTGTTTTAGGCAGCCACAGAGAACTTTATGTCAAAAACGCACTCTATCTTGGATTTATTTTTTCCGCTGCCTTGATTAGCGCCGCATCTACGATCATTAATCGTGAATTGGCTTTCAAAGACCGGGCCATAAACGTGCTTCTCTTAACCATCGTCCTGGGAACCTTGCCGCTATTGACCGTGGCGCCCCCGGGTCTTTGGGCCAAAGTCTTTAATCTAAAAATATCAACTTGGGCCGGAATCGCTTTCTTAAGCGTCATGTCGTCTTTTTTGGGATTTATGACCTGGTTTTATGCGCTCAAACGCTTGAAAGCCACGGCCATCGCGGTCTTTATCAATTTCATTCCCTTTTCAACCATGGTTTTTGGTTTTCTGTTTTTTAAAGAAACCATCACCATTTGGCTGGCCATCGGCGGCTTATTAATCGCCGGCGGCGCGTATTGGGTTAACAGACATGCATAAAGAAAGGGTCAAGGGTCCAGGGTCCGGGGTCAGGAGAAAAAATCGATTTTCCTTTTTCTGCCGCTACCTACTACCTATTGCCTGCGGCCTCTCTTCATGCACTTTGGGCCCCATGACGGACAATAGAACAGAGATGCATCTGGTGGAGCGTTACAGACCCGATGGCGCGGTGAGCGAAACGGACACCTTATATTTTAAAGTGATCTCAAACTCCCCTCATGCCCAGCGCGCCGGCGCCGTGGCTGATCAAATCTACCAAGGCATTTTAGCCGACATTAAACTCACCGAATCCATGCGGCCCTATTCCCTCTATCCTTTTTATCTCTATCTAACGCGCAACGAATACTTCCAAAAATCCGGCATGCCGGAATGGTCCGCCGGGGTCTTTAACAAATCGGGAATCTTGATCTATGAACATCGCGGCGCCACGGAAACCTTGGCTCATGAAATTTCACATTTGATCTTCTGGGAATTTTTCGGAAATAGCCGCCCTGATCTTTTGTGGCTCAATGAAGGCATCGCCATGCGCGAAGAGGCCCTTGCGCGCCCTGACAAGGGTCAAGACGCTTACAGCCTGGCCTTGCCCGCTCTTAAAGGAGCGTACCTGCCGCTCGCGGAACTCACCGCAACCCCCACGGCCCTAAACCATAAAGATAAAGACGCGCAAATTTTTTACATCGAAAGCTGGCTGCTCACAGGATTTCTCATTGAACAAGGGGGGCGCGTGGGTTTTTACGAATTTTTACGAAACTTAAAAGACCGCTTACCCTTGGATGCCGCCATCGGCCAATCCTTCCCCGGCAAATGGAGCAACCTTAATGAGCTTGAAAACAGCTTTAAGGCGGCCAACGCGATCGTGTGGTGATAGGGCTTGCGGGGAAATTGAACAGTAGGTCTAGTGATTACAACTTCAGACGAATCTCAAGGCTTTGCATGATTTGCGGGTACACGGGCTCATTCAAATAACCACGCGCGGCATTGGCCGGAGGAGGCAACTCTTGCTTAAGATTCTCCGTAGAATACAAATACGCCTCCAACTTAAAAGGCCCTTTCCAGGGCCTTGATGCCGAAAGCATATCCGTACGGTAAAATTTGAAAAATAAAGGAAACCTGGGGTTGATCCAGCGTTTGATAATCACGGGGACATTCCATTCATCTTGAGCGATTAAAAAACATACGGCATTGGGTTTTTTGGAAAGCGTTTCCAAACGTCCGTCATCAAGCACAATATAGCCGCGCAGGGTTCTTTGCGCATTCCAAGAGCATCCGGCAAAAAGAAAGGATAAGGCGCCCAGGGCCACGGCCAGCATCGCCGTAAAGGTCAACGTGCGCGCCCAAAAACGCCGGCGCCAGGCGCCGAGCAAATCCTTGAGCATCGTTCTCGGTTCAAGCCATAAAACATTTGATTGACCCCAGCGCTCATGCAGAGACCGGATAAAATCCCGCTTTTGGCTGATCGAGAGACCGCTGTGGCATTCATCAGCGCCGAGCCAATCGCCGCATAAGCCCGCCAATGCCCGGCTGGCTCCGGAGGCGACAACAACCTGGCTCACGCCGAATCGTTTCCGCATTTCATGAACAACGTCATCCGAACCCTCAATAGAACTTTCCTGGAACACAAAAATTGCCCTGACTTCGGCCTGCCAGCCTAAATAAAGAACTCGCCGACCCTGGGCTTCTTGCCGGGCCCGCTCCCGTTCCAAGGCCGGAGGAATTTGGAGCGAAGACTCTTTCATGAATTCTTCGCTTCCCATTAAGACGGCCCTCTCCCCGATCATGGCGCCGAGGCCGCGGCCGGAAATTTCTTGAACAAACCGGCAGGGTTGCGGCGTCCACTGCTGGCGTTCGCGCACAGCCATCAGAGCCGATGAGATAGGATCATTGGGGCTCGCCGAAGCCGCAATAAGACTGCACGCTATTTGAAGCGCTTCCAATTCCGAAAGCGCTGATTCCGCGGGAACATGACAAGCGATAAGCGGCGTGTTGGTTTCAACGACAACGCCGCGCCTGCTAAAAACCAAAACCTTAGCTGAAGCCCAAGCCCAATGCCAAGGAATCCGGCGGCGTCCCAACCAAAAAGCATAAAGCGCCGGCGGAGCCAGGACCCACGCGGCCATTACCGCGAATAGAATCATAATTTGCATAATTGATACAAATTATCGCACAAGATAACGATGATTGCTCGATGGCTCGGAGGTTAAGGAAATGATTCAACGAATAAAGCTCCATTTGTTGGTTCTTGCGGCGCTCATCATTTCTGCCTGCAGCCAAAAACCAAAATCAATCCGTATTGCGGTGGCCATGCCCTTAACGGGCGATATGGGAACGGAGGGACAAGGCGTCAAACGCGCCGTGATGCTGGCCATTGAAGAAGCCAATGCTTCGGGCGAGTTCTCCCTGCCGCTTGAGGCGCGCGCGCTCGATGACCGGGCCGACCCCAAAGAAGCGGTCAGCGTCGCCAACATGATCGCTTCCGATCCATCGGTGATCGCCGTCATCGGCCATTATAATTCGGGCTGCTCCATTCCCGCGTCGCAAGTTTATGCGCGCGCGAATATCCCGATGATTTCCCCGGCCTCAACAAACCCCAAACTCACCAGCCAGCAGGAAGAGCCTTCATGGACGCTGCCTAAATGCATCTTCCGAGTTGTGCCGACGGATGACGTGCAGGGTTCTTTTGCCGCGGAATTCGTGCGAGGCAAGCTTAAATTCAATCAGGTGGCCGTCATCCATGATAAGTCGCCGTATGGCCAGGGCCTTGCCGAACAATTCCACGACAGCTTTATCAAAAACGGCGGCCAAGTCATCAGCTTTGACGGCATTGCCATCGGCGAGCGCGATTTCCGCGCCCTCTTGACCCGCATCAAGGGCGCCAAACCGGAAGGCGTTTACTTTGGCGGACTCTACATGGAAGCCAGCTTGATTATCAAACAAGCGCGGGAACTGGGACTTAAAGCGCCTTTTTTCTCAGGCGACGGCTCGAAAACCGATGAGCTCATCAAGGTGGCGGGCGGCGCGGTTGAAGGCTCTTATTTTTCCATCACGGGCATTCCCGTTGAGCATTTACCCTCGGCAAAACCGTTCCTTGAAAAATACAATCAAAAATATCCGGGCTCGAGCGTCAAACCTTTTGATCACTTTGGTTATGAGGCCACGCAAATCATTTTGACGGCCTTAAAACAAACCGGCGCCGACCGCGCCAAGCTCACGGAGGCCATCCGCTCCATGCGCCATGAAGGCGTCTTGGGTGTCACCGAATTCGACCAAAAAGGAGACACCAAAAACAAAATCATCACCATGACGCAAGTCAAGAACGGCGAATTCGTGATCGTTAATTAAATGAATTCCAAGTTTAAAGTCAGAAAAAATCATCTGGAAAGCTCATGTCCCCAATTGTTCAACCCGCAACCCGGAACGGCGCCCCTGGCGCATCGGGTGCCGCGAACTCTGCGAGCGGCCGCAACCCGCAACTTCTTATGTTTTTAGAACAACTCTTCAACGCTTTGGTGCTGGGTTCGATCTACTCCTTAATCGCCCTCGGCTACACCCTCGTCTATGGCATACTCATGATGATTAATTTCGCCCATTCGGAAGTTCTCATGGCCGGAGCCTTTGTGGGTTTGGGCGTCTCCATTCTTATCACGCCGCATCTTTCGGGTTGGCTCGCAATGGCCCTCATCTTACTCGCCTCGATGGCAGGGGCTGGATTTTTAGGATTTATCATCGAGCGGCTGGCGTACAGGCCGCTGCGGCGGGCGGCGCGGCTGGCGCCTTTAATTTCCGCCATCGGCGTTTCCATTATGATCACCAATGCCGTATTCCTGTGGGTCAGCAAAACGACATTGCCCTTTCCGAAACTCATGAACGACCGGGTGATGCGCCTGGGGTTTTTTGAGGCGAGCAGCCTGCAAATACTCATTTTTTGCACGGCGATCATTCTCCTGACTTGCCTTGAATGGCTCGTGCGCCGCACCATGATCGGAAAGGCCATCCGCGCCTGCGCCGATGATTTGGGGGCGGCGAGTTTGATGGGCATCAACACGGACCGCATGATCGCCATCACTTTCGTCATCGGCGGCATGCTGGCGGGAGCCGCCGGGGTTCTAAACGGCATGTATTATGGCTCCATCAAATACAACCTCGGGTTTCTACCTGGCGTCAAGGCTTTTGCCGCGGCGGTCCTGGGCGGCATCGGCAACATTACCGGCGCGGTTCTGGGAGGATTCATCTTGGGATTTCTCGAAGTCATGGCCGCCGGGTACCTGCCCAATGGCAATCAATGGAAAGATGTTTTCGCTTTCATGGTCTTAATCGGCGTTCTGCTGTTGCGGCCTTCAGGCATTCTAGGCGAACGCATCGCTGAAAAGGTCTAAAATTAATTGACATTGATGCCGCCAACTTTAAAACATCCCAACTATCCCAATAGTCCCATCACCCTATTTAAAACCAAGCATCAAGCGTCTTGGAAATCGAAATTATCGAGTCTTGCAGCGCTTGCCGCCCTCATCGTGATTCCGGCCCTGCTCCAATCAACTCCTCAAGCCTACCTCATCCGTTCGGCAGGTTTAGTTGGTCTTTACGTTCTCTTGGCATTGGGTTTAAATTTTACCCTAGGCTACGCCGGTCTATTTGATTTGGGCTACATCGCATTTTATGCCATTGGCGCATATACCGCGGCCAAACTAGCCATTTTGGGCTGGAGTTTCCCTGTGGTCGTGGCGGCCTCCATTGCCGCCGCTCTCATCGTGCGCCTATGGGTCGGCGTCGCGATCCTACGATTGCGCGGCGATTACCTGGCGATTGTCACCATGGGCTTCGGAGAAATCACTCGTCTTGTTTTGAATAATTGGGATTCGTTCACCAATGGACCCAAAGGGCTGCCACGCGTTGGGGAAACCATCATGCCCATTCGGATTTTTGGGTTTTCTTTAATATCTAATCTTCACTATTACTACTTGATTCTCATCTTCATTGTGGCCGCGGTCATAATATCCAAGCGTCTTGAAAATTCGCGCCTGGGTCGCGCCTGGGTCGCCATCCGGGAAGATGAAATGGCCGCTCAATTAACCGGCATCCCCGTGGCCAACCTCAAGCTCGCGGCCTTTATGATCAGCGCGGTTTTTGCCGCGGTTGCGGGCAGCCTCTTCGCGTACTGGGAACGCTTTGTGACCCCGGAATCTTTTGTCTTCTGGGAATCCATCTTAATCGTGGCCATGATTGTGACCGGCGGGATGGGTTCGGTGCACGGCGTCATTTTAGGGGCCATCTTGCTGGGCGGCGCGCCTCAAATCCTGCAAATCGCCTTGGGCGGCTCCGAATGGATCAATTACCGCTACTTCTTCTTCGGTCTTGTCCTGGTGCTCACTGTGTTATTCCGGCCCCAAGGACTCTTCCCCGAAAAACGCCGCCATGCGACATTGAAAATCAATGGTTAGCCCCATCATGGAACGACCATCTTCTTTAGGTGATTCTCAAATGCCTCCGGAAAATCGTCAACCAACTCTTCGGGTGACTGGATTGACCCAAATTTTTGGAGGACTCCACGCCGTAGAAAACGTCAGCATGAATGTCGCCGAACAGGAAATCGTCAGCCTCATTGGGCCCAACGGCGCGGGTAAAACGACTTTTTTTAACGTCCTCACCGGAGTTTACCGGGGAAGCTCCGGCTCCATTGTCTTTAACGGCCAAGAAATTCGCGGGCTCAAACCCCATCAGATCGTCAAACACGGCATGGCCCGCACGTTCCAAAATATCCGGCTTTTCGCCAACATGAGCGCCCTAGAAAATGTCATGGTGGGCCGACACTGCCGCGCCCGAGGAGGCTTTGGGCCGGCCCTTCTGCGATCACGATCATTTCTGGAACAAGAAGCCGCCATTGCTGATACGGCTTGGCAATATCTCGAAAAGACAGGACTATCCTCCAAAGCCAATGAAATCGCCAAAAATCTCCCTTATGGCGACCAGCGGCGTCTGGAAATCGCCCGCGCCTTGGCCACCGAGCCCAAACTCCTCATTCTTGATGAGCCCTCCGCCGGAATGAACCCAGCGGAAAGCGCCAGTCTCATGGAGCTTATTCTTAAGCTGCGCAGCCAAGGCATCACCATTTTGCTCATTGAGCACCACATGCGCCTCGTCATGAAAATTTCCGACCGCATCGTGGTCTTGGCTTATGGCGCCAAAATTGCCGAGGGCTCACCCGACGAAGTTCAAAATAATCCCAAAGTTATTGAGGCCTATCTGGGAAAAAGAAAAATATGAACATGCCCATGACTCAAGAACCACTCTTGTCGCTCAAAAACGTCGAAGCCTCTTACGGCAAAAAAATTAAAGCGCTAAAAGGAGTCTCTCTTGAAATACGCCGCGGAGAGATTGTCGCCTTAATCGGATGCAATGGCGCCGGCAAGACGACGATGCTTAAAACAATTTCCGGACTTTTGCCTTGCGAGCAAGGCGTCATCACTTTCAACGACAAAAAAATTTCCGGGTTGCCGGCCCATCAAATCGCGCAGATGGGTATTTCCCATGTTCCTGAAGGCCGCAGAATTTTCGCGCGCCTGACTGTGGCGGAAAATCTTCAAATGGGCCGCTTCACGCGCCGCGACGCCGGAGGCATCGAGAGGGACCTCCGGCAAATTTTTGAGCTCTTCCCTATCTTAAAAGAGCGCCAAGAGCAGCTCGGCGGCACGCTTTCGGGCGGCGAACAGCAAATGCTCGCCATTGCCCGCGCCCTCATGATGAGCCCCCAACTCCTGCTTTTGGACGAGCCTTCAATGGGTCTGGCTCCGGTTATTACGGATAAAATCTTTGAAGTCATCGGGGAAATCAACCGCCAAGGACGGACTATTTTTCTGGTGGAACAAAACGCTTCGCGGGCGCTGGAAATCAGCCGCCGCGCCTATGTCATTGACCAAGGCGTTATTACGGCCCAGAATGACGCGAAACGACTCTTGAATGACCCTAAAGTCCAGGAAACCTACCTGGGCGTGGCCTGATAAATTATTTAACTAACTTGTTGGTCGCTTTATGCGGGGCCTCATTGGGCGGACGCACCGTGGGTTTGGGACTGCCCTTAAATGCAGCCGTCAATTCTTTGTTGACTTGAGCCCATTGGGGGCTTTCATCAACACTGGATACGATCGCTCCAATAGGGCACTCCGGCAGACAAACGCCGCAGTCAATGCAAACATCGGGATCAATAATCATAAACGTTTCATTTTTATAATCCCCGGCATGAATGCACTCCACTGGGCAAACGGATTGACAAGTCGCATAGCGCTCCCCTAAACATTTCTCTGTGATGACATACGGCATTAAAATGCACCCCCTTAAAAATCTCCAACAACTGTCTTATTTTACTCTCTTCAAGAATTCCATGCAACCTAAATATCAGTCTCGCCTTGGAGATGGCTCTCCTGTTGGCGGATTTTTTCTTGGAGCATGCGGATTTCATCACCGATGGCTTTTAGTCTCGCGAAGTCCGAATGCGCCGTTGGATTTTCATATTCCTTGGCTAACTCGGCGATGCGCGAACGCCAACGGGTAAGCATGGTCTGAATTTTTTCCGACCGGCGAACTTGATCGCGCTGTTGAGCGCGGGATGGCAAAGGCTTGGGTTCGCTTAACAAACCTGCGGCTTCAATGTTTGATTGTTCTTGACGGCGCTGAAAATACTCATAATTGCCGGGATAAACGCGCACGCGGCCTTGGTCCACATGAACAACATGACTGGCCAAAGAATTAATGAAATACAAATCATGGCTGATCAAACACAGCGTTCCTTCAAAATTCCTTAAGGCCTCAACCAAAGCCTCGACGCTCGCCATGTCCAAATGCGTCGTGGGTTCATCCATCAATAGCACATTCGGCGGATCCAGCAAAAGTTTGACCAAAGCCAGCCTGCTTTTTTCTCCGCCGCTTAAGACATCGGTTTTCTTAAAAACAGAGTCTCCCGGAAATAAAAATGTTCCCAAGACGGTGCGGATAAAGGTCTCGGTTTGCCCGATTCTCGCGCAAGCATAGGCTTCGTCAAGCGCCGTGCGGTTCGCTTGAAGCATGTCCGTTCGATGCTGCGAATAGTAGCCCACTTTCACATTAAGTCCCAACTGGCGCTCACCGGAATCAATCTCAACGACGCCGGCCAGCATTTTAAGAAGCGTTGATTTGCCCGCGCCATTGTGACCCACAAAGGCCATTTTCCAGCCGCGTTCCAACTCGAAATCAAGTCCCTGATAGACCTTCAAGGCGCCATAGGATTTTTGAACGTTCTTAAGCGTCATCACTCGGATGCTGGTGCGTTGCGGCTGCGGAAAACTGATGCGGACTTTCTTTGATTCAGGAGGCAATTCAATACGGATGATTTTTTCCATGCGCTTGATCATGCTTTGGGCCCGGCCCGCGGTTGATGCCCGAGCCCGGTTGCGATCCACAAACTCCTGCATGCGCTCAATCTCCTCCTGCTGTCGAGCGAAACTTGCCTCAAGCCGCTCGCGTTCGGCTTGGCGCATCTGCACATAATGCTCGAAACTGCCAGGATGAAGCTTAAGGTCGTGATCTTCGATGCCCACGATCCCCCGGCAAACGGCATTGACGAAAGAACGGTCATGGGAAATAAGAAAAATGGCTCCATGATACGAGCGTAAATACTCTTGAAACCACAACAGAGAATCCAAATCCAAATGATTCGTCGGCTCATCAAGCAAGAGCAAATCAGGCTCTTGAGCCAAAAGCCGCGCAATGGCTACTCTCATGGCCCAGCCCCCGCTTAATGAATCAACGGATTTGTCAAAGGCCTCAATTTTAAAACCCAACCCCATCAAAATCCCCTTGGCCCTGGCTACAACACGGCCGTCAGGATTCTTAACGTAGGCTAAAGTTTCATCTAAAACATGGCCATCGGAAAACTTGGCTCGCTCCTGGGGCAAATAACCCACCTGGGCCCCATTTCGAATTTGAACCTCGCCGCGATCAGGCTCTTCTTGCCCCAAGAGCATCTTAAATAACGTTGATTTGCCGGCTCCGTTAGGACCAACTAAAGCGAGCCGGTCGCCGTCATTGATCTGAAGCGAAATATCTTTAAAAAGAGTCTGGCTGCCAAACTCTTTACGGACATGGCGAAGGGTAATCACCGGCGATCAGTCATCGTCTCCCGGCCAAAAAATCGCGGCGCAGGGGGTCTTATGGAACATCAATCCATTTCTCATTCTCCCAACGCCTGGTAAGCCTCATAATAGCGCTCAACATCAGTATCGCTGCCGCAATTGCCCGAGGCGTCAATAACAAGGTCATAGGGATAAGAATTATTCACGGCTAATGCGCCGTCAAAAAAACCCTGCGTTGATCTCAAGGCGTAGTCTTGGGAGGAAGGCCAATAGGCAATCTGACTGGACCAGGCGTTGAGGCAGGGGTTAAGAAGGATCAGGCTTGCAAGAAGGGCGCTGAAGATTTTTTTTGTTGGAAAAAGGGGATTCGTGAGCATAACAAAAACAAAAAAATAAAAAACACCCTGTTTCCCCCCAAGTGGGGACCGTGCTGTCTCTCCCTGGAAACGATTATATCACGATGGACGGAACAATCCTGAAAAATTTTGCAAACTCAACAGCCGTATCAGAGGAGGCCCTGCTCTTCAAGCCACCAGCGGGCTTCCAGGGCGGCCATGCAGCCGAAACCCGCGGCTGTCACGGCCTGGCGGTAGCGATGGTCCACGCAATCGCCCGCGGCAAAGACTCCAGCGATTGATGTTTTAACCTGACTGCCTGGTTCCACCAAAATATAGCCCTTGTCATCCATGGGCAAATGGCCCTTGAGAAATGCCGTTGCCGGCTCATGGCCGATCGCCACAAAAAATCCTGCGCAAGGAAAATTCGACATAGCGCCTGTCTTTAAATTTTTTAGCCGAACGCCGCTGACCGTTTCCTCGCCCATGACTTCAAGAACGGCGCTATCCCAAATAAACTTAATTTTCTGCTGGCGCCGGGCCTTCTCCTGCATGGCAGCCGAAGCGCGGAGTTTGTCGCGGCGGTGGATAACCGTTACCGAAGAGGCAAAATTGGCCAAAAATGTGGCCTCTTCCATGGCCGTATCCCCGCCACCCACAACAACAATGTCTTTGCCCTTAAAGAAAAAACCGTCGCAAACCGCGCACGCCGAAACACCGCGCCCCCGCAGCTTGGCTTCGGAGGGAAGCCCAAGCCATTGAGCGTTAGCCCCCGTGGCCACAATGACGCTGTGCGCTTCAATTTCTTTCGCCTCCGATGTCCAGCATCGAAAAGGCCGCGTGTGAAAATCAACCCGGTCAATTTGATCATGCAGAAAACGGACTCCCAGACGATCGCACTGCCGGCGCATGGTTTCCATTAAATCCGGCCCTTGAACCGCTTTTTCAAAGCCTGGATAATTTTCCACATCGGAGGTCAACATCAATTGTCCGCCGGGAGAAAGCCCGCCGATAATCAAAGGCTCGAGGTTGGCGCGAGAGCTATAAATGCCCGCGGTCAACCCGGCGCAGCCGCTGCCGATAATGAGGCATCGTTCCATAAGAAGAGATTAGGATATTTAGAATTGGCCGGCCACAAGACCTTTGCCCAATACCCCCATCTGACCTCCTTGAAGGAGCCGA
>JACQPE010000146.1 GCA_016207685.1 Elusimicrobiota bacterium
ATTTTTTCCAGGCGGGATATTTTGGCGCCCTTTATCTGTCCCGGCATGGAGTGTATAATGGTAAATGAAGGGAAAAGCCCGGCCCTGCCGGTGAGCCTTCCCTGACGGGTCAATCGTCCCCCGGAACTCTGTGCCGGGAGACTGCCGGATTCATCGGCCTTGAGCGGCTGATTCAATGCCATCCCCATGAAAGAAAATAAAAGCAGAAATGATTTTTCATTCAATAATCCGAATACTACAATTTCCAGAATAGTCTTGACATTTCGGGAAATTAGGGGGAAACCAGGGACAGCAACCATTGAAAGGCCTTGAATTTTTTCCTTGAGGTCCGCTTGAATGAAGGAGCCTAGGAGCGCATAATGTTTTTAACGGGCATTAAAATTATTCATAGTGGCTTTGTCGAAAACTTCAATTTTGTCATTCTGTGGCGCAACGCGCCGAAGGATCTCGCCCTCAAAGCGGGATTTCCGATGGAGCTGTCCATAGTAATTTTTACAGCTATAAAAATTTAGAGGCAAAACTTAAAAATACCCGGAAGCCTTAATCCAACCGGTTGTTTCCAAGATAAAATAATTTGACGCGCGGGCATGTTTGAAATTTCTTATACCAAGGCCAGGGCTTATCTGAATTGTCCCTGGCTTTACAAACTTAAGTTTATTGACGGGTGGAAGGCGCCGCCATCACCGCAGGCAAGCTTAGGGATTTCGATTCACAAGGCGCTGGAGTTATTTCATTTGAGGCGCGCGGCGTCTCGCGAAGAGCTTGAGGCCGCTCTGGAGGAGGCCTGGGAACGCCCCGGTTACCAAAACGCGGCTCAAGAGTTGGAGTTTTACGACCGGGCCCGGGATATTCTCGATTGCTATCGGCAGGGAATTCTGGCTCAATGGCTCGGCAGGGTCCGCGACGTGGAGAAGGAGTTCGTTTTAGATATCCCCGCCGAGGGGTTTGCGGTGCGCGGCACCATGGATCGTCTTGATGAATTACCGGGCGGCGCCATCGCGCTGATTGAATACAAAACGCATGCCGAAGCGTGGAGCCCGGAGCGCATAGGGTCTGATTTGCAAATGGCTCTTTACGCTCATGCCGCAAGGCAAATGTATCCGGACGTTGCGGTCAAGCCCTATTTTTTCTTTGTGGCTCAAGGCAAAGTAGTGGAGGTGAAAGAGCCTCTCATCGATTGGCCGGCAGTCCTTCGAGAGATCTCCCGCTTGCGCGCTCTCATCTTGGAGCGAAGCTTTCCGCCCGATACGCGCTATTGTCCTTATTGCGATTTGCGTCGAAGCTGCCGGTATTCAACGGTGAAATTTTTGTGAGCGCTCTTAGGCATTGGCAGCTTGTCAATCGTTGTTTAGAGCGTGCCGAATTTAAGCGTTTACAAGGTCAATATCATGCTGCCCTTAAAACCGCGCAACAGGCAGCCCGCAGTGCCCGCCGCATGGGATTTCCGGATTTGGAATTCAGGGCTCTTTTATTGGCTCTTGATTCGGCCAAGGTGGTTGCCTCCGGTAACCGCGCGCTTTTGAGAGAGTTGGGCCAACGCGCCATGGCCTTGGGGCGTCAAAGCGCCGACCGTTCCCTAAAGGCTCAGGCCGGGATTCAGTGGGCCGCTTTGGAGCGCACGTTGAGACGACCTCAAAGTGCCGTTCGTCTTTTGAGACAGTGGGTTCGCCGGGGAGAGGCGCAGGGCGTTGATCCTGGTCTTAAAGCGTATGCCTTATGGAATTTAGGTTTTTCATTAAGGGCGTGCGATGAGCTTGATCCGGCAAAAAAAAGTTTTGAAAAGGCTTTGGTTATATTTAGGCGGCATCAAGACGTCTCGGGCATTATTTATGCGTTATGCGGTTTGGCGGGTGTGATACGGCTTTTGGGAGCCCCGGCGCATTCGTTGAAGCTTTACCGGAGAGCCTATGATCTCGCCGGACGTGAACATGATCCTTATGCTCATGCCTATACATGCTGCGGCATGGGAAATGCCTTGCGCCGTCTAAACCGCTATCAAGACGCTCTGCATTTCTATGGCCGTTCCCAAAAGCTTTACCGGAGACTCGCCGACCGTGTCAATGAAGGCTATGTGCGCTGGGGCCGTTTTATTTGCCGGCGCGCTCTGGGGGAGACAAGAAAGGCTCAAATGGACCTGGCTTGGGCCGCTCGAATTTTTAAACAAGAACGCGATGAGCGCGGCTTGGCGTTGTTAAGCGTGTGGGCCGGTTTAAAAATTCCAGGAGCGGCGCCGTTAAGCGACGCGGCCTTGCGCGAAGCCGGGCGCTCGTAGAAGATTTCACGATCCGATAGAATATCCCCATGCGGCATCCTTTCTGGCACCCACCGACTTGGCCGCGCTTATTTCAGGCCGTTGTCATTGGTCTTTTAACATCGGCGCTGGCGTTTATCACTTTAACGCCGGCAGCTTTTGACCGGTGGATAGGCGCTCAAACCGTGGCCAGCATGCTCACCGCGGAACTCGAAGAAGCGACTAACCGCCAATTTAAAATTTCCAACGTTCATTTTAACTGGTGGCAAGGTCTTGTTTTGGAGAATGTTGAAATTTCTGAAGAGCCCACGTTTCGTGAAGGCCCCTGGGCTTCGGTGCGTCAGGTCGGCCTGCGTCCGAGTTTTTGGAAATTTATTCAAGGGCGTATTATTGTCCGCCGGGCTGTTTTTTATGGTTTATCCGTGAACCTGAAACGTGATGAAAAAGGAAAATGGAACGTGGAGCGTCTAACCTCCGCCTCCCGATTGACTCCGGCCGCGCCGCCCGCGGCCGCAACCTCACCGGCGCGGCCGGCTGAAAAGATCAAAATCAGCATTGATTCAGTGGAGATTCATGATGCCGACATTAAGTTATCGGATGCCCTGGGCCGGATTCCTTCATTAACGCTTCGGGAATTTGACGCGCAGGTCGGGGAAATTATTTCGG
Source organism: Elusimicrobiota bacterium (assembly GCA_016207685.1). Classification (GTDB taxonomy): domain Bacteria; phylum Elusimicrobiota; class Elusimicrobia; order JACQPE01; family JACQPE01; genus JACQPE01. Next base: position 2,918 of record JACQPE010000146.1, read on the forward strand.
ACCGCCCTTTTGAAGTGAAGTTTGTGGGCTGGTTCGATGTGCGGTGGAACATTCCTGTTAAGAACTGGATACGTTTGTTAACCCAAGACCCCATGCGTCTTGAAGCGCGCCTGCGCGGACAGATTGTTCATGTTGGCCCCGAAGGGCCTTGGATAGAAATTGAGAAGCTTTTTGCCGAGACCGCCTCTTGGAATGCCGTTTTTAAAAGCAGGATGAATCCATTGACGCCGTCAGGTTTTATCGAGGTTAAGCCCGATATTAAGGCTTATGATGTCCTGCTCTCAAGCAAGCCCTTTCATTTGGCGGGCCAGGGAATGTTTCGTTTGGAGATGTCGCGCCGGGCTGACGGCTGGGTTTTTGACGGCGGTCTTGAGGGCAAAGCAATCGAGAGCTCCTGGGGCGAGCGTTGGCATAAGGCTGCGGGTGTTCCACTGGAGATTCAAAGCCAGCTTTCATGGAAGGAGTTCGAGGGGGAATTTTCTACCGGCGTTCCTTGGCAGGATTCTGGATTGACTTATTTGGATGACCGTTCTAGGCGTCATTTGTTGCAAGGCAATTTGAAAGTCCAGCTGTCAACGGCTCCGGCCAACAGCGTGGTGCGCTGGGTCGTGGGCTGGAGCCATCCTGGCAATACATTAAGAGACCAAGGGCAGGAGCGTGGCGGAGGCCGCGAACCCAAATGGGAGGTTGTTCTTTCCTCGGTGGCGATTTATCCTCAGGGTTTGTCATTGATCATTCCCGGATTGTCCCAATTTTCCATGAGCGACGGCGGACTTCGCGCCGAGGAATTAAGCGCGTGGGGGGGCCGGGGATTTTGGACGTTGCTTGCCAATGGAATTGCCGCCCAAGGTTCCGGAATTCGATTCAACGGCGACTCCATCGCATCAATGAAAATAGGCTTTGGGCGAGTTTTATACTCCCGCAAGGGCAAAGGCTGGACCGCCGGATTTGACGGTGCGGCCGAGTTTAACTCGGTCAACGCCAAGCTTATTTATTGTCAAGAGTTGGGCGCTCAAGGGCATCTTGATGGACTGGCCAATGAAAAAGATCCGAAGATTAACGGCCTCGTCAGCGTTTATCTCACGAGCGGCGCTTTGACTGACGTGCCACGCTTGGTCCAGGTGGCGCCTTTTATGAAGTTTTTGATCAAGCCGTTGCAAATTATTGAAGACCTAAACACCTGGGGTGTGCTCAAAATCAAGAATCAGGATTTTACGGCGCTCCCCATGGAGTCCATGCAGAGCAATTACCGTTTCGATAACGGAAAGATGAGCCTGGACCCCGTTTCTTTGAGAGGGCCCGTTGCCAATGCCCAGGCATCGGGCGGCATTGATTTTCCGGAGGATAAGATCAATCTCGTGGTGGCCGTTCAAATTCCGCAGGAGAAAAGCCGCTTGAAGTTGGCGGATGCGTTTTCAGATGCCCAGGGCAATCTTGTTTTGCATATCAAGGTTAAAGGGCCGCTCAAGCGGCCGGATGTTTATCCCGTCCTAGGTCCTAAAAAAGATATGCTCAAAGAGCTTGATGGGGAGATTAGGGCCCTGAAAGAAACGGCCTCTAAAGTATTAAAAGGATTGGTGCCATCGTGGCTCAAGAAAGCCGTATCCCGCTGACGCTCAAATATCGCCCTGGTTTTTTTCGGGATATCGTTGGTCAAGAGGCTATTTCTCGCGCTTTAAGCAACGCGATCGTTTTAAACCGCGTGCATCCGGCATATCTTTTTTATGGGCCCCGCGGGTCGGGCAAGACCTCCATGGCCCGTATTTTTGCGCGAGCTCTGAACTGCGGCCAGAGAGCGGTCCCTTCCGAAGCGCCCAATCAACGTCTATCGGCGGAACCTTGCGGCGCGTGCCCTTTATGCCGGGAAATCACCGATGGCCGATCCATGGATGTTTTGGAGATTGACGCCGCCAGTCATACGCAAGTGGATCATATTCGCGAGGTTGTTTTAGACACGGTGGCGCTTGTCCCCTCAAAGGGACGATACCGCATTTTTATTATCGATGAGGTTCATCAGCTTTCGGGCCATTCATTTAACGCTATGTTAAAGACTTTGGAGGAGCCGCCGGGGCATGTTATTTTTATTTTAGCCACGACCGAATTCGCCAAGGTTCCGCTGACGGTCGTCTCGCGCACGCAAAGTTTTCCTTTTAGGGCGTTTAGCCGGGCGGAAATTGAGGGGCGTCTTAGGTATATTTCCGAGCGCGAGGGATTGGACGTGGCCGGTGACGCCGTTGAAGCCGTGGCTGTCGCGGCTTCGGGCTCATTGCGCGATGCGGTAAGCATTTTTGAGCAACTCATCAATTTATCCGAATCAGGCAGGCGCGTCACGCGCGAGGATTTAAGAAGATTATTGGGGTATGTGGCCGATGAGGCGATCGCGGCGCTTTTGGAAGCCGTAGTCATTCGGCCGGATTTTGTCCGTTCACGCGAGATATTGTCCGATATTTTATTTCGTCAGGGGCACGCGCCGTCGCAGGTCATGGCCGGTTTGCTGCGGGCGGCATCGGAGCGGATGATTGAGTCATTGTCCGGCCGGGAACCGATATTGGCCCGTCGAACGTACAGGTTCATTGAACATTTGTCCCATGTGCAGTCGTTGGTCCGCTCTTCTCTGGATCCGATATTGGTCTGCGAGACGGGCGTCTTGGGATTTTTTCTTGAAGAGGAGGATTCTTTGGTATCGGATCGCCCTGTGTCTCAAACCGCCGCGATACCGCGGAGTTCAGCGAATGAAGGAGCCGCCGGTTTAAAAATTTTATCATCCGCGTCCAGCGCCGGCGCCCTCCCGCTTAAGCCGCCGCCGGCCATGGGGTCGCCGTCCAAAAATTTGTCCCAAAAACCCAGCCCTGGAGCCCAGGGCGCTAGTTCGGGCCAAGGCCGCGAGGAGAGTCGCGGAGGGGAACTTGGTTCTGCGGGCGCCGGGAAAACAGGGGCATCGGGCGCGACGCAAGGAACATTGGCCCAGCTTCATGGACCCTCCGCAACGCAGCCTAGTCCTGTTTTTGCACCAGCGACTGTCATGCCGGTGGCGCCAGGTCATGCGGATTTTGAGATAAATTCCAAAGCCATTCAATCGAGTTTCCGCAACCCTTCGATTTCGGGAGGCGTCCCTGAAACAGCGGCCCCTGTCCCGGCGGCGGTTTCCGGCGTTCAGCCCGCCGAAGCGATCCTTAAGCGTTTTCAGCAGTCATTGGAGGATCAGGGGCTGGGTATTTATCTTGCGGATGCGCAGCTTCAAGACGCGCCCAATGGATCGTCCGCGCGTGAGATGATTGTGGCCAATGAATTTTGTTTGCAAGGTCTTGAAAAAAATAAGGATAAATTACTGCGCGCTTGGAAAGCGGTTGCCCTGGCCGGCCCTTTACCGGCCCTGCGGGTCATGACCAAGGAAGAGCTTGCCGCTGCATCTGCGAGTCGGGCGGAACGTTCATCGGCCAAGGGGCCGGCAGCGCCGTTGACCGCGTCCGATGAAGTGCCTGAAGAAATCCGTGAAATAGCCAAAGAGTTTGGTGGAAAAATTAAAAGGATTAAGCGATCGTAGGGTATGGGACGATCCAAAGCCTTGGTTCATTTGGCGCAAATCCTGCGCCAAACATTCGCTCAGGTGGGCCCCCGTCAAAGCCAGCGCATGGCCCTCCGCTTGCTTTCTTTGAAGGCTCATGAGTTTGGGATTTTGACGGAAGCCATGAAAGAAGCCCGTTCGCGCGTCTTGCGCTGCGAATGGTGTCAGGATTTAACCGAGTCGCGCCGGTGCGCCCTCTGCGGCGATGCAAGCCGTGATCGTTCGATCATTTGCGTCGTTGAAAATTCCCAAGATGTTGAAGCTATTGAGGCCGCCCGCAGCTACAGGGGGCTCTATCATGTGCTTCACGGCAGCCTCGATACCAGCGGCCGGTGGGATTTGGAGGGCGCCCAAATGGCGCTTCCCACGCTGCATGACTTGTGGCTGCGCCTGGAAAAATCCGCCTTAGTCCGCGAAATTGTCTTGGCTCTGGATCAAGACACGGCAGGGGAGATGACAAGTTTCTATTTGGCCCGGCAGATTCAGCAAAATTTTCCGAAACTGAAAGTGACCCGTATTGGCGTCGGTTTACCGTTCGGCGGCGAGGTGGTTTATGCCGACCCCCTGACGCTTAAGCAGGCCCTGCAGTCGCGTTTGGAGCTGCGGGCTAGAGAACAAGAATCGAAAGAAGAAGTTATTGCGTTATAGTATCGTCCCCCCTCACCCCTATCGTTGAGCCCTCTCCCCCCAAGGGGGGCGAGGGAGCTAAAAAGGACGCCATTCATCGGGGGTTGGCTCAGTTGGTAGAGCGCTCGGTTTGGGACCGAGAGGTCACAGGTTCAAATCCTGTACCCCCGATTGCCGTCCTGGAATCTTCAACATCGCATTCCCTTCTCGCGCGCAAGGCGTGTCCGATCAGAAGATTCATGCGACCGATCCCGGCTGGCGAGACGCCCTCACCATCTTCGACGCGTCGCTCGTGAGCGCGTCGCGCGACGCGGCTGCGTTCATCCTCAGCCCCGATCCGCTCGGCCTTCCGTCGCTGCAACACGCCGCGCCGCGCACGGGCGACGACGACGCGGAATAGTTCGCGCAACCCGATAGTCTGCCTCTAAGCAGACATTGTGCGTCAGCACGGGCGACAATTGTCTCGCGCCTCTGCGACCAATGGAGGCCATCAGCCGACCTTCGTCACAGAGGCGTCAAAATCAAGATCTGCAAGGCTTGGGTGTGCGAACCCCCTTGACACCACTGCACGTTTGCGCCTGAATATCGCGTTAGCTCAGAAGCCTTAAACCGAAACGACACACGCGTCGCGAGCGGCGGATGGCGACGC
>JACQPE010000117.1 GCA_016207685.1 Elusimicrobiota bacterium
GGACTTTTCCCAATATAAAGTTTCCCCAAGTGCGGAATTTGGGCTTACCTACTCTGCAAACGTCCATCTGACGGATGAAAGCATTCGTTTTGCAGGGGTCCGGCCCGCCATCATTGGAGAACCCCGGGCCCTCTTTAGAACGTGCAGGTTAAGCCTAGGAAGAAAATCGGTTTTGGCCACTGTCGCGGTTGCATCGCCCTCGCCTTTGGCTAGGAACCGGTGAGATGTGCTATTCGGGCGGCAACCTTTTATCCTTATCCTAACCTTTTACTTTAGGTCTAAAAAATTTCTTTGCAATGTGTATTTTTTCACTTTTTATGGGGCCATATCTAAACATTTCAAATTTATGGGTTTGCCATTGCCGCAATTCACCGGGCTGAAATTCTAAAATAATTCTTCATGGGCATTTCCGTTGGGTTCGAACCCTTGCCTCAATGGCTGCGCGTTAGGGCCCCTTCGGGGGAGGGGCATGCTCGCATTAAAACATTGCTGGCCGAACATGGGCTAAATACGGTTTGCCAAGAAGCGCTTTGTCCCAATATTTCCGAGTGCTGGGCCGGAGGGACCGCGACATTCATGATCATGGGGGCGGCCTGCACGCGCGGGTGCCGGTTTTGTTCAGTGGAGAGCGCGGCCAAGCCGGGGCCGCTTGACCCCAATGAGCCTCAACATTTGGCCGAGTCATTGGCCGCCCTAAATCTTAAATATGCGGTCATTACTCAAGTGGCGCGGGATGATTTGTCCGATCAAGGCGCGAGCCATGTCGCCGATTGCATTCGTCAGGTGAAAGCGCGCAACCCCGTGCTCATCGTGGAGATGTTGATTGCCGATTTTCGTGGGGATGAAAATTGCCTTCGCGCGGTTGTGGATTCCGGAGTTGACGTGCTAAGCCATAATTTGGAAACGGTGCGCCGGTTAACGCCTTGGGTGCGCGACCGGCGGTCGAGTTATGAGCAATCGTTGGCGGTGTTGCGCCGAGCCAAAGAAATGAGGCCGGGGTTGGTGACGAAATCATCTTTAATGGCGGGTCTCGGGGAAACCGAGGAGGAGTTTTTGGAGAGTTTCCGGGATTTGCGTGAAATCGGGGTCGAGGTGTTGACGGTGGGCCAGTATTTGCGTCCGACGCGCGAGGGCCGTCATTTAACAGTGGCGCAGTATGTGCCGCCGTCAAAATTTGAAGAGATGGAGAATTGGGCCAAAGACTTGGGTTTTCTTTATGTCGCTTGCGGCCCTTTTGTGCGAAGCTCATACCGAGCTGGTGAGTTGTTTATCGAAGGCCGTATCAATGCGCTAAAATTATCGAAGTGTTAGGGTGCAGAACATTCCCTATTTTCCTTAGTCATTCCGGCGGTAGCCGGAATCCAGAAGACCGATAGAAGGGGACCGGACACCGGCATTCGCCGGTGTGACGGAGCAAGAGAAGACAGGGGAAGTTTTGTTTAGGGGGTAAAATAGTTTGCCATTAACGAAGATCGCTGATTTTAAGATTGAGCGGTTGGAAATATTGGGCGCTGACGGGCGCTGTGATGAGGCATTGGTTCCGGTGATTTCTAAAGAAAAAATGCTGGAGATTTACCGGATGTTGGTGCTGATCCGGGTTTTTGATGAGAAAGCCTTTAAGTTGCAGCGCCAAGGCCGCCTGGGCACCTACCCGCAGATTTTGGGTCAGGAAGCGACGCAGATCGTGCCCCCCATGTGCCTAGAGAAGAAAGATTGGTTGATCCCCACTTATCGGGGGCAGGGTTCCTATTTTGCGCGGGGGATGCCCTTGGTGAATTCGCTTCTTTATTGGGGCGGGGATGACCGGGGAGCCAAACTTCCCGATGGTCAAAATGACATGATTTTTGCGATCCCCGTGGGCAGCCACTTGACGCATGCCGTGGGCGTGGCCATGGCGGCGCAGTATAGGAAAGATTCCGCAGTTGCCTTGACGTACCTTGGCGATGGGGCTTCATCGAAGGGTGATTTTTATGAGGCGATGAATTTTGCCGGAGTCTATAAAGCGCCGGTTATTTTTTTCGTGGAAAATAACCAGTGGGCCATTTCCGTATCCCGCAAAACCCAGACATCGGCCCAGACAATCGCCCAGAAGGCCATTGGCTGCGGGCTTTCCGGAATTCAGGTTGACGGCAATGATGTTTTTGCCGTTTATCGGGCCGTTCAAGAGGCCATTGCACGGGCCCGGCGCGGCGATGGCGCCTCGGTTATTGAGGCCGAGACGTATCGCCTCGGGGATCACACCACAGCGGATGATTCCTCGCGGTATCGAAGCAAAGAAGAGATCGATCTTTGGAAAGACAGGGATCCGATTGCGCGTTTTCGGGTTTTTTTAACGGCTCAAAATGTCTTGACCGAAGATGCAGATTTGGAAGTCAGACGCGCGGCCGAGGAGAAAGTGCGCTCAGCCATTGATGAGTACGAATCCGTGCCTGAACCCAATCCCTTGAGCATGTTTGAATTGATCTATGGCGAGCCCACGTGGAATATTTTGGAGCAGCGAGCGGAATTTGAGCGGTATTGGGCATCCGGAAGCAGCCGAAGGGAAACATTGGCTTCTGCGGGCGAGGGGCGGTTTCCATGAATTCAGGTTGCCGGCGGCAGGATCGAGGCGCCGGCAAGAGAACGCGAGCAGATTAAAATGCCGGAATTGAATTTGGCGCAATCAATCAATCAGGCGTTGCATCAGGCCATGAAAACCGATGACCGGATCGTTATTTTAGGCGAGGATGTGGGTGTTAATGGCGGGGTGTTTCGCATTACGGATGGCTTGCAGAAAGCATTTGGCGCGGAGCGCGTCATTGACACGCCGTTGGCCGAACTCGGCATCGTCGGCGTTTCCGTGGGCATGGCGGCTTATGGGTTGAAGCCTATCTGCGAGATACAGTTTGACGGATTTTTGCCTTCAGTGATGGACCAGGTGATCAATCATTTCGGCAGGCTGCGCCAGCGAAGCCAGGGCAAGCATGCGGCCGGGCTCATTTTGCGTTCGCCGCATGGAGGCATGGTGCACGCGCCGGAGCATCATTCGGAGAGTCCGGAGGCGTATTTCGCGCATACGCCCGGAATCAAGGTGGTGATTCCTTCAACGCCAAAGGACGCAAAGGGCTTGATGCTCGCGGCTATTCAATGCCCGGACCCTGTGGTTTTTTTCGAGCCTAAGAGGATTTATCGTTCGATCAAAGAAAATGTGCCGGATGAATCTTATGAGGTAGCCATCGGCAAAGCGCGCGTGGCGCGCGAGGGCAAAGATGCCACCGTGATCAGCTGGGGGGCGCTGGTGCATACGTGTCTTGAGGCCGCGCAAAAGCTTCAGGGAGAGGGGGTTGACGTTGAAGTGATTGATTTGCGCACTCTCTCCCCGATTGATATTGGCGCGATTTTGACTTCGGTCTCTAAAACCGGGCACGCGGTGATTGCCCAAGAGGCGCCCAAAACGTGTTCTTTGGCGTCGGAGATCAGCGCGCTTATTCATGAACGGGCGCTCCTGAAACTGCAAGCGCCTGTCCGCCGTGTGACGGGCTGGGACACGAGGACGCCGCTTTTTAGACTTGAGAAATACTATTTTCCCGATGCCGCGCGCATTGCGGCTGCGGTTAGGGAGACCATGAGTTTCTAATGGCTTACGAATTTAAGCTGCCGGATGTTGGAGAAGGCCTTCATGAGGGCGAGGTGGTGCAATGGTATGTCAAAGAGGGCGATGCTGTTAAGGCCGAGCAGCATCTGGTGGATATTTTAACGGAAAAGGCCACGGTTGAAATTACCTGCCCCAAAGACGGGGCCGTGCTGAAGATTTTGGTTAAGCCGGGTGAAAAAATTACCGTTGGTCAGACGATCGTTGTTTTTGGGCAAGCGGGCGAGATTTATGATGAGAGTCCAAGGTCCACAGTCCAACGTCCAACGTCATCAGAGAGCGAGACCAATGGACACGGTTCAATTGAAGTTGCGCAGGCAGCAAGCGCGCCGGGGGAGGTTTCCGCGACACCCGCAGTACGCAAATTAGCAAAGGATTTAGGCATTGATTTAGCCAAGGTGCGAGGCACCGGCCCCAATGGCCGCATCGTTGAAGAAGATATCCGTTCATTTTCTTTCGTGCCAACACCCAGCGCCCAACATCTGGCGCCTAGTTCATTCGGTCCCGAAGAGCGCGTCCCATTCTCCGGAATTCGCCGCAAAACCGCGGAGAAAATGGCGCTTTCTTATCGAAACGTGGCTCATGTCACCCACGTTGATGAGGCTGACGTGACCGAACTCATCGCCTTGCGCGAGCAAGCCAAGGCTCGCGCCCTCGGCGCCGGCGTTAAGCTCACCTACATGGCCTATATTATTAAGGCCACGGCGCTGACATTAAAAGAGCATCCCTATCTAAACGCTGCGCTCGACGAGGCGCGTCAGGAAATTGTGCTCAAGCGCTATTTTAATATCAGCATCGCCATGGACACGGAAAAGGGCTTGGTGACCCCTGTGGTGCGTGAGGCTGATCAAAAATCGGTCATTCAAATTGCGCGCGAGCTTGAGGCTTTGGTTCATAAAGCCAGAGCCGGGCAGTTGGCGGCTTCCGATTTTCAAGGTGGAACCTTCACCATTACCAATATCGGACCTATCGGAGGGGTGGCCGCCACGCCGATTGTCAATTATCCCGATGTGGCGATTTTGGGCGTCATGAAAATGGTCAAGCGTCCGGCGGTTAAAAATGGCCAGATCGTCATCCGCGACATGATGAATCTGTGCCTTTCCTTTGATCATCGCGTGCTCGATGGCGCCGAGGCGGCGCGTTTTGTCGGCGACGTAATTAAAAAGATCGAGAATCCGACAATTTTTTAAAAAAATGAATATAGAATGAGAAGAGTGAATATAGAATATGGAATATAGAATATTGACGGACATGAAGAGCGGATGTTTTTTTTTGGTTTTTCCTATATTCAACATTCAATATTCTATATTCCATAAATGCGGTCTACCCAGGTTTTAATTATCGGCGCCGGGCCCGGCGGCTATGTCGCGGCCATCAGGCTGGGACGTTTGGGCAAGAAGGTTTTGCTTGTTGAAAAGCGCAAATTAGGCGGCGAGTGCCTTAACTATGGCTGCATTCCTTCCAAGGCGTTGATTAGCGCGGCCGGTGTTTTGCATAAGGCTAAAAAAGCTAAAGATTGGGGCCTTGAATTTGATGGCCTTCATGTCGATCCGGCGAAGCTTCAGGCTTGGAAAAATTCATTGGTCGCCAACCTTAATAAAGGAGTGGCCGGCTTATTAAAGGGCAATGGCGTTGCGGTCATTGAGGGTGAAGCGTCGTTTTTGGGTCCAAAACAGGCCCGCGCGAGAACCCAACAGGGCCTTGAGGAAATTTCTTTTGAGCAGGCTATTATTGCGACAGGATCATCGCCGATGGAGATTCCGGGTTTTTCCATTGACGGCCAATGGGTGATCGGTTCGCAAGAAGCGCTTGATTTGGCGGAGATTCCCAAATCCCTGGTTGTTATCGGCGGGGGCGTCATCGGCCTGGAGATTGGGACGTTTTTTGCCAAACTCGGTGGCCAAGTCATTATCGTTGAATTAATGAGCCAGCTTTTGCCCGGCATTGACGCTGAATTCGTGGCGCTAGTGAGCCGGTCTTTGGAGAAGCTTGGGGTCAAGGTTTATGTCAATTCCCAGGCTTTGGGTTATGAGCGCAGGGACAATGGGGTTGCCGTGAAAATCAAAACGGCACAAGGCGAGCTTGAAATTCCCGCGGATAAAATTTTGCTGTCCATCGGCCGCAAGCCCAATTCCGGGGGCCTTGATCTGGGGGCCGCCGGCATCAAGGCCGACGCGAAAGGTTTTGTTTCAGTGGATCGTCTTTGCCGCACATCGGCCGAGGGAATTTTCGCCATCGGCGACGTGACGGCCGGACCGCTTCTGGCCCATCGCTCATCGGCTCAGGCTCTGGCCGTGGCCCAAGAGATAGCGACAGGACGGCAGCATGCCATCGGGGCGATCCCGGCGGCTGTTTTTACCGATCCCGAAGTGGCTGTTGTGGGAATTTCCGAGCGCCAGGCCAAGGAGCAGGGGTGGGATGTCGTGACCGGAAAATTTCCCGTCGCTGCGCTGGGCCGGGCCTTGGCCGCAGGGGAACCCGAGGGTTTTGCCAAAATCGTCGCCGACCGCGCCACAAAAAAGATTTTAGGCGCCGGCATTGTCGCGGCCCACGCCTCTGATCTCATCAGCGAAATGGCGCTGGCCATGCGCTTGGGAGCCACACTTGACGACGTCGCGGCCACCGTCCATCCGCATCCAACTTTACCTGAAATTTGGATGGAAGCCGCGGAAGCGGGACTTGGGCTGCCCGTGCACGTTCTGCCCCCGCAAAGGGTGTCCGCGATCGCGCGATAACTCCCAATGCTCCAGCGCTCTGTCTAAAATTTCACTTTTTCTCTATTAACCCAGATTCCCAACATTTGAACAACCTGCCCCTTCACCCCGCCGCCCCGACTTTTTAAGACGGACCATTGACCAATTTTATGCGCCCACCCTCTCCACGACCACGGCAATGCCTTGGCCGCCGCCGATACAAATGGAGGCTAGGCCGTAGCGCCCACGGCGGCGTTTTAGCTCCAAGAGCAGCCCTAGGACCAATCGTCCGCCGGTTGCCGCGAAGGGGTGCCCCATGGCGATCGCGCCGCCATTGACATTGATTCGGTCTTCGGGAATTTTAAGCTCTTGAACATCTATTAAAACCTGTGCCGCGAATGTTTCATTGATTTCAAATAGGTCTATTTGATTGATTGTCAAACGGGCATTGGCTAACGCTTGTTTGACGGCGGGGACCGAAGCATAGCCCATTCGTCCGGGCGCCACTGCGCTAATGGCGCCACCCAGAAAACGGCCCCAAGGCTTTTGTGGGCACGAAGCAAGCCCTAGCTCGGAGGAGAAGATGAGCGCCGATCCCCCATCTACAAGGCCGTGGGTATTTGCTTTGGTGACGGTCCCTTGGTTGCCGCTAAAGGGGGATGAATTTTCAAAATGAGCCGGGGCAGGGTCGGTTAATATCCAATCATCCGTCGCCGCCAATGGGACAGGCTTGATTTCATCGGCTAACCTGCCGGCGCTTTGCGCTTCGCGCGCTTTGACATGGCTGCGCAGGGCCCAGGCATCTTGTTGTTGCCGGCTGATGCCGTATTCGTGGGCGAGCTCTTCGGTCGCTTGGCCGATCGGTTTTTTGATGGCCGCATCTGTGAATGAAGGCACAAATACATCGCGTCTTAACATACTAATATTGTCCGAACCGCCGGTCGCCACGATATTGGCTTGGCCCAATTGAATTTCTTGGGCCGCGCTTAGGAGAGCATAGAGACCCGAACCGCACGCCAGGGAAACAGTGACTGCGGGAGCGCTTTCAGGCAATCCCGCGCGCAAACCCACATAGCGGGCGCCGTAGCAGGCATGGGCGCCGGGATGATAAGAGTTGCTAAAAACAACCCGGTCAATTTGCGCCGGCGCGATCGCGGCCCGCTCCATGGCGCCCCGAAGCGCCAGCGCTCCAAGATCAAACTGGTCAAAATCTTTTAAGGCGCCCCCCGGCGCGCCGGAACTGGTCTTGCCGTGAGACCATGCGGCAAAGGGAGTCCTGGCTCCGGAGACGATGTAGACTTGATTCAAGATGCTTTATCAAAACATTCTTGCTAAAGTTTGACAAGTGTGAGTTATCAAGAATCCCGTTTTCTCCTCTCTCTTAAGGGTAGGGAATAAGGGGCGCGGGATCAGGCTGAAAGGGCCAGTAAGCAGGAGGATGGTGTTGTGATTTTGCGCGGGCCGTATTTGACTTGTCAGAAAACAGGTTTATTGCGTTATTGGGCCGATGGAGTCATTAAGATTAGTGGTCAAGGAATGATCGAGTGGGCTGGGCCATGGTCTGATTTCTTAAAGAAGTTTGGGGCCCAGCGCCAGTCGAAAGTCCATGATTCCGGGGGATTAGTGGTTCCGGGTCTCGTGGACGCGCACTGCCATCTGCCTCAATACGCTGCCGTGGCCATGGGCGGCGAAGAGCTTTTGCCTTGGTTGAAGCGCTATATTTTTCCCTTGGAAAAATCTTTTGAAGAGGCGCCTTGGGTTGCCCATTACGCCCGGCATTTTTTTCAAGAGCTCATACGAAGCGGAACAACCGCGGCCGCTGTTTACGCCACCATTTGGAAGGACAGCACGGACTTATGTTTCGAGCAGGCGCTTCAAAGCGGGATGCGTGTGATCATGGGCAAGGTGATGATGGACCGCTATTCCTATAATGACCATTTTCGCCGGCTCTATCCCTCTAAAAGCCGCAAGGAGATTTCTCTTCGTGAGAGCGCTGATCTGTGCCGAAAATGGCATGGCCGCGACGGCCGTATTTTTTATGCCTTTAGCCCGCGCTTCGCGCTGTCGTGTTCCAAGGAACTCATGCGGGATGTGGGGCAAATAGCGCAAAGTTATGGAGTTTATATTCAAACCCACTTAAGTGAAAATAAGGAAGAAATTAACGCGGTAACCCTAGAACATCCCGGATATCCCAGCTACACGGCGCTTTATGAGCGCTGCGGCATTTTAGGTCCGAAAACCTTGTTAGGTCATTCGATTTGGCTTAATTCCAGAGAAATTGAGCTTTTGGGGAAAACCAATAGCAGCGTCGTCCATTGTCCGGAGTCTAATTTTTTTCTGGGAAGCGGGATTATGAACTGGAGAGCGCTTGCGGCCCATCGCGTCCCTATTTCCCTTGGCTCTGATGTGGGCGCCGGTCCGGATCTTAACCTGTGGAGTGTGATGAAACAGGCGCTGTACGCGGATAAAATGGCCCGCGTTTACGGCGTTCATGGATTTAATGGCGCTGCTGTCAAGGGTTCGCCTCCCATGCCCCTGCGGCCGGAACAGGTTTTTTATTGGGCTACTTTAGGAGGGGCGAAAGCCCTGGGCCTTGATCGGTTTGCCGGAAGCATTGAGGTCGGAAAAAGCGCTGATCTGACGGTTATTGACATGTCCACCGTTAATCCGCTCCCTCCGGAAATGGAGGATCTCATGGATTCGTCCTCGGGGGCATTGCTCGCGCGCCTTATATATAGAGGAAGCGCCTCAATGATAAAGGCCGTTTATATCCAGGGAAGACTGCAATATCAAAGAAATAAAGTAACCCCCCGGGTTTTTTAGGCTGTGGGCTGCCGGCGCGCGTGGCTTCGTAACGTCATCCCGAGCGCAGAGGAGCCAAGTTCCAACCGGCAGGGTAGATTGAAAGTTATCTTAGCGGCAATGGCCTTAAGCTTATCTATTTGAGTTAGTTTAAGACTTCAACCCCGACGCTGACCGCTTCGCCGCCGCCCAAGCAAATAGCCGCAGCCCCGCGTTTTAAATGACGCTGCTTGAGCGCATGGATCAAAGTCACCAGAATGCGCGCCCCTGAAGCGCCGATGGGGTGGCCTAAGGCCACGGCGCCGCCATGAACATTAACGCGCCCGGCATCAATGTTGAGGAGTTTCATGCACGCTAAACTGACCACGGCAAAGGCTTCATTAATTTCAAAGAGATCGAAGTCTTTAAGGTCCAAGCCTAATTTTTTGGTGAGATTTTGCAGCGCTCCCGCGGGCGCGGTCGTAAACCAGATGGGTTCTTGGCTGTGTTGGGCCCATCCGAGGATTTTCGCCACCGGCTTAAGACCCTTGGCCTTGACCAACGATTCACCGGCCAAAACCAAAGCGGCGCCGCCGTCATTAAGTTTCGAAGCATTGGCCGCGGTAACAGTGCCTCCTGGTTTGAAGACGGGTTTAATTTTGGGAACCTTGTCAAAGTTTGATTTTTGAGGCTCCTCATCAGTATTGATTCCATCCAGGGAAACGATTTCATCGTTGAAATAGCCCTTGGCTTGCGCTTCCTGGGCTTTTTTGTAGGAGTTAATGGCAAAGGCGTCTTGCTCTTCGCGGCCCACTTGATGTTTTTCCGCGCACGCTTCGGCGCAGCTGCCCATGTGAATGTTATTGTAAGGGTCCCAAAGCCCATCCTTTATATTGGAGTCAATGACCTGGCCGTGTCCCAAGCGGTAGCCGGTCCTAGCTTTTTCCAGCAAATAAGGGGCTTGGCTCATGTTTTCCATGCCGCCGGCCACGATTCCTTGGGAATCACCGGACCGTATCGCTTGAAATCCAAGGGCCACGGCTTTAAGGCCGCTGCCGCAGACTTTATTGACTGCAAAAGCTCCCACGGAAGGGGGCAGGCCTCCGGCGATGGCTGCTTGACGCGCCGGCGCCTGTCCAATGCCCGCGGTGATGACGTTGCCCATAATAACCTCGTCGATTTCATTGCTAGAGAGCCCCGATCGTTCCATTGCGGCTTTGATGGCCGCGCCGCCAAGTTTGGGCGCGGGGGAAGCGGCGAAGTTCCCGTTAAAGCTGCCGATGGGAGTTCGAACTGCGGCCATGATATAAATTGTTTCCATAATTTCTCCTAATTGATTCAAATGCCCAGTTGACAGAACTTTCCCCGGATTAACCAGTTCTGTCATCTGATGCCGTCTTTGGACCGGCAGAAGGATCTCGCCCTTCGCGGATTTGAGATCCTTCAATGCGTTCAGGATGACAGATGGGGGAAGCGCTGCCCTATCATCTTCATTAAACAAAATTAGCGTTTTTATGAAATCAATTCCAGGATCGACGGAAATATGGAAGAAATTTTTTTTCTTTTCTTTTCAATAAGTTGAGAGCAATGTCACCTTGACAAATTTCGGTTTCCCTGCCAGACTTGCGGTAATGAAATTATTTATGGCTGCCAAAGTTTCAAGCCGGTTTTTTAAAGCTATAGAGCGGAGTCGAACCAAAACTACCCTCAGGGAGGAATTCATGAGAAATGTTCAAGTCAAGTTTCTTGGATTGTTTTTATCTTTGATGGTTTCGGGGATCGCGTCCTTGAGGGCGGAAACGCCTTTGGTCGTTACCGTCGCCAACAAATCCGGCGCAGGGATTGCCGGCGCCGTTGTTGTTGCCGCTGAATTTACGGAGAAAGGTCCTGGAACCAAAACTCAGGTCGGCATTGCCGGATCGGACGGCAATTGCGCCTTGAGCTTGCCCGACAGTCCGACAGGGGGCTTCTATTATGTTTTTGCGAGTTCGCAGGCGCATTCGCCGACGATTAATCAGCAGTTTGCGTTGGGCTCCAAGGCGATATCGGCCAACGGCTCCACGCAGACTTATACCATGACGCTTAATAAAGATCTTTCGGATGTCGCTGAAATCGTTCTTGATGTCACCAGCGGAAGCGCGAGCGGCCTGGTGGGCGCCGACATGCGCCGCATGGAGGGTAGTTTCGACCAGCCGATCGCCTTTGGGATGGGGCGGCTTGACTCAAGCGGAAACGGCGTTATTCGTCTGATGAATATCCCAAAAGATTCAAACACGGTTAAATACCAGGCCAATGCTTTTGACGTGGCCGCGAACTTGCACAGTTTTGTTGAAATTTCGAGCCCGATCGCCGGCGGCGCTGTTTTGAATTTTGCGCTCAACTTAAAAGGTGACAATGCCTTGCCACCCTCGGTTTATGAGGACAAGGTGGAGCAAGCGCAGGATTCCGGCGGTTCTGGAGGTTATGACTTAAGTATTGAGGGGGTGGTTCAGAGCACGGATGCCGTCAATCCCATATTAATTCCTTGGGTCGGCATCGAACTTAAGGCTTATCAAAATGGTTATTCGTATGGCGCGGCATGGTCTAATTCCGATGACCAAGGGCGCTTTAAGTTTTATGGGCTGGCCAAGGGCACGACGTACTTTGTGCAGATTTACAGCGGGTGCGCTCACAATGGCGCGTGCTTTAAGGGCTGGCAGAGCACAGCGACCCAAGCCTCTAATCCCAACGCCAACGCGCCAACGGGTTTTGACTTCCTTTATAAGGGCGAACGGCTCATCAAAAAATTTACACTCGAGAGAATTCCCGCTGGAAATGGAAAGATGGAAATTTTAGTCCGAGACAGCAACGGAAAACCGATCCCCGGGGCTCATTTGAGCGTGAGTCCGGATCACACAAGCTGGCACACGGATCCCCCGGCGTATCCTATCTATAGCTCCACCGGCGGCGTTAATTGGATCAGCACCTTCACTTGCGAGAATTCTTGGTCCAAGGGACAGTTTGATGAGCGGGGGTGGCATTACAATGTGGATTTTTCAAGCCCGGGACTTTCCCAATTTAACGGGGAGACGACCGGTTATACCTTGATCACGGGCCTTCAACCCGGAAATTATCAGGTTCAGGTTTGGACAAGGTTCACGAGCGAGGGCATCAATTTTAATGGCGGAGCTGATGGCAAATGGAATTGGGACTGGCATCATCAAGGCTGTCGGGCAGAGAGCGTGGATAATTTGAGAGTGACGGTTGACCCTGATAGAACCAATGCCCGCGGGACAAATCTTTTTGTGTATGACAGCCAAGGCAACGACTTGGGCTTAAGCTCGGCCACCGTGGTGGTGCAGCTTAAAAGTAAAACAGGCGGCCATTTGGAAGGGACTCTTGATTTTTCAGAAACAGCGGATTTATCGGGAAGCCCGGTCACCATCATGCTCGAGAAAAATTGCGAAAACGACCAGGGCCATGATTGTTGGCAGGGTGGAGGCTTCGCGATTATCAACGGGGTGGGCGCATCCCAAAGTTATTCTATTGATGTGACCACGGGGTCATATTGGATGCGCATTCTATCCGATTATTGGGGCGTGGTCCGTAATCATGGAGGCGGTGATGATAGCATCAAGTTTACCGTTGTTGGGACAACGATCACCAAGAATTTTAGTTTAGTCAAGGCCGGCCGGGTCACGGGGAAGGTGTATCGGCCCGATGGTTCGCTTTTTAAGCCAGGAAATGCCTCTGATGGGAGTTGGGTATCAGGCTGGGTCAATGCCAATGGTGAAAATGGCTGGGGCGGCACCAATATAGCCAACGACGGCAGTTTCGTTATTGGCGGCCTAGCCCCGGGTGATTATGAAGTGGAGGCGGAAATCAGCGGCGGAGAGGGTTCTTATGTGCAGCCGGACCGCGCCGGCAATATTAAAGTGTTGGCCGGGGTGGATGCGATGAAAGACATCCAACTTATTGACGGCGAGTATGTGATGTTTCAGGCCTCCACGGCTTCGTTGCCCGTGTTGGCCACGACGACATCGTACCACGGCGGGGGGTATCAAGGGGAGATTTGGCAGGGGCTAAGAACGCCCGCAGGATTGATTTTTGATGGCGCTAGCATTGCTGAAATACTTTTTAATTGGAATGGTGATTGGAGAGATAGGACTTTTTATTGGACAGGGGGTTCTCACTGCGAAGGGGGGGTCAATTCGATTAATAGCTGGTGCCCGCAAAGGGTCCCCTCAAATAAAACCTATGACTTTTATTTTATGAGACGTGGGGATATTGGGGATGAAGCTTCCACCGGAACCTATTTATATTTTACAGTGGTTAATTCCACTAAAAATAAGGTTGTGGATGGCTCCCACGCCACCGCGACATTGACGCGGGATTGGGACCCATCAGGAAAAGGCATTCGGGCCGTGCCCATGGATTTGTCGCCTTCGGCTTCGCAAGCGGCGCAACAGGTCAATTCCACGGTTTTACGGGGAACCGTGTCCGCCGTCAACTTTATTCGAGAGGAGCAGTTTAAAAAATTGGGCGGCGAGCCTTCAAACTTTTTCAAGTATTTGCCTATTGTGCGCGTTGACGGCGCGGGATCGGGCCTTGTGGCTGCCGGGGGCGTGACCCCCTCGCCTGAAGAGATCATGCGGATGGATCATTTGGATGTCAACGGCAACGGTGAAGATGATTTTGACGACGCGATTCAGAGCGGTGATTGGCAACTGTTCAAAACAGTGATCGCGACGTTCTCGGCATGGGGCTACGAAATCCGCGGGCTTCCCGCGGGGAGCACGGTGACGGTGACGATTGCAACGCCAAACTATCCACCAACGAAAAAGACTGTTTTGTTGGGATCCGTGGCCGGTTCCACAAAAACGGTGGATTTTAATCTGGATGCCTCCGGCCTTGGCGGCTCGATTGTGGGCGCCGTGGCTTCAACCGGCAGCCTGAAAATCGCCAACGCGGTCGTGGCCATTTCAGCCAAGGACTTTACGGAACGCACCACGTTAAGCAATTCTTCGGGCGTTTATAAGTTTGAGGGACTGCCGGCCGGCCTCTATACGCTGACGGTGACAGCATCAGGTTTTGAAACCAGCGCCAAGAAACAGGTGATCACCTCAAGCGATTCAACGGCGGGGCAGGTCTATTCGGGGGTCAATTTCTCTCTGCCTGCGGTGGGCCAAGGTGAAATCTACGGCAAGGTCTACACCAAGGGGATGCTCTATAACACGATGCAGGGTGATGTGAAAATTTTGGCTTACAATGACTCAGAAAACAGGCGCGATGTGACGAAGGCCTTAAACGTGTCGAAAGCGGTGACTAACTCAACCGGCACCTACAGCTTGACCGGGCTCATTCCGGGCGACGTGTATAAGTTGACGTTCAAAAAAGAGGGTTACCGTGTCTATCAGGCCACGGCGGCCGCCGTGGCCGGCGCTATTGTGGTAGATGTGGCGCTGGAGAAAAAGTCTTTGGACCTCAATGTGATGGCTTGGAAGGATGATAGCGATAAGAAATATAAGTTTCTTGTTGAAAATCCCAGCTCATTTAAAGACGGCAATGCTTGGATCGGCCAAGCGCCTATGACGTCAACGGCCTCGGCAGTAGCCGATGTCAGCGATGATTTTGTGACGCTGTCGAACAATGACCTTTCATTGAGCTATCCGGCCGGAATTATTGATCTTACAGGCGTTAATTGGGAGCTCTTTATCATGGCGTACTCCTATGATGGCGACATTGCGATCAAAAGCGTTGTGTTCGGACCTAAGGCCCAGGCGAGCGTGGTGACATCTTTGGACGACGCGATGGGCGGTGATGAAGATAAGGATGACACCGGCGCCAAGGCCAATGAAATCGCCCTGGACTCAACGGGAAAAGACAAGAGCGCCATCACGATCCCGGCGGGCGCGATCGAGGCTTCAAGCGCCACCGCAAAACCGACATGCTCTTTCGTGGAAACGAGCACCTCCTCGGTGGAGGGGGCTGAGTTTTTCGCCAGCGCTTACGAAATTTCATTTGAAGACGTTCAGTTCACCGGAAAATGCATTGACGTGACTTTGGATTACGATACGGCGACGGCCAAGGGCGATACCCCGGTCATGCTTTATTACAACGAAAGCTCCAAGGAATGGGAGGAGGTGGAGGGGCAGACTAGCTATGACACGGATGAGGGTGTTATAACCACATGCGTTGACTTTACGGACCTTTCCGGCTTTGCCGAGCCCACGGGTTTAACGCCGCAGGGGCATGCCAAGAAATCATCCATGAGGGCTTTGGCCAGCGATGGCTACTTCACTTATAACCCGCTGAATGCCAGCGAGGGAAGCGGAGCGTTTTCTGTGGGCGCCGTGGTTCAAACTTCGGGGGGTATCTTGGCCACGAAATATTTGGGTTACAATTTTCCCAACCCCTTTAATCTTAATGCCAAAACGGTGACGCTGCGTTCGGGGAGCTCGCCGGCAACGATGAGCACGGATGGAACCATGATGGTGATCGCGCCTACGGGCTCGGGCAGCGTCAACGTCGTCATTAGTATTTATAACGTGGCCGGGGATAGAGTCCGGGAAATCACGGGGACGGCAACAGCCGGACAATACAATTATTTCCCTTGGGATGGACGCAATGATTCAGGAACCAAGGTTGCTTCCGGAGTTTATTTCGCAGTGGTGGAGGCGCCCGGGGCGCCTAGTCAAGAGCCGATCAAAATGGTGGTGGTCAAATGAGGCTGTTTAAGGGGGAGGTGATTTTCATGAAAAAAACTTCCAAGTTCCAAGTTCCAAGTTCCAAGTCGAAGGCTCTCTGCGTTGAGGTTCTCTTCCTTGCTGCATCCTGCATTCTGCGCCCTGCAACCTCTTTCGCTTCCGGCGTGGGAACTTCGGGGGGGCAATTTTTACGTGTTCCCGTGGGCGCGCGCGCGGCCGCCATGGGAGGCGCCTTCAGCGCCTTGGCCGACGACGTGACGGCGATTTATTGGAATCCGGCCGGACTCGCCCAGCTTCAGAAACGGGAAGTTTCCCTTTCATACAATTCTTATTTTGCCGATACATCGGGCCAATTCTTGGGTTATGGCCAGGGAAATTTTGGCGTTTCGATCAATATGCTCGGCGTCGCCGATATCGAAAAACGCTCCGCTACCGGAGGCGACGCGGATACTCCCGATTTGGGAACATTCAGCGCCAAGGATATGGCCGGCTCCGTGGCCTGGGCCAAGACGATGGGCCGCATGAACATTGGTATCGCGGCCAAATACATTAGTTCGGATTTGGGCGACCTGAGCGCGACATCGTTCGCAGCGGACTTGGGCGCCATCATGAGCCTGGGCGAGGCCGGAGCGATCATGGGCGGCTCTTTACAGGGTTCATTGGCTCTTCTTAATTTGGGCGGTGAACTTAAATTTGATCAAGAAGGAGACCCTTTGCCTCTTGATATAAAGCCAGGTTTGGCATGGAAAGGCAAGGCTGCGGGGCGGACATTAAACGCCGTGCTCGACGCGGATTTTCTTATTAATGACCAGGTGAATTTGGTGCAGCTTGGGCTTGAGTATTGGCTCATCGAACAAATGGGTTTTCGAGCCGGGTATCAAGCGGGACGTGGCAGCGGCACAGGTGGATTTGCCGCGGGTTTGGGATTTAAGCACGCCGGCCTGGGAGTGGATTACGCCTTCGTGCCTTTCGGTGATTTAGGCGACACGCACCGGGTCAGTTTATCGTTAAGATTTTAATCAATAGCGATAGAATTTGTGAGAAATGTTCAAGCCAAGTTTCTTGGATTATTTTTGTCATTGATGGTTTCAGGGCAGGGAACCGCGACATTATCTGCGGAAGACGTTACCCAGGGAGCGGCCGCCGGGGCGGTTGCCGGCGTTGTGTCGCGCGCCGGCGATGGCCAGGGAATTGACGGGGCTTTAGGGAGTGGCCTAAAATAACTTGGACAAGTTAGAGATTAAAGAGTATATTGTCCGTAGTGCATGATTCAAAATTTAGAAAGAATAAATTGTTGTTTTTGTTGCCGTATCTTAATGAAAAGCAGAAAAGAATCGCCGCCGCCGTTGAAGCACGCGCTCTGGGATACGGAGGAGTTTCTGAAGTTTCCAAAATCACCGGCCTGTCCCGCACAACCCTTCATCAGGCCATCAAAGAATTGAAAAATCCCAAAACTCGAAGAGAGATGGAGAAAGCAAGAGTGCGCGTTTCTGGAGGAGGGCGGAAAAAGATTTTGGCTCAACATCCGTCTCTTCTTAAGAAATTGAAGTCCCTGGTGGAGCCGGCAACGCGGGGCGATCCCGTGTCCCCTCTGCTGTGGACCTCAAAGAGTACGCGCCATTTATCAGAAGTCTTGTCCAAAAAGGGGCGACCCGTCGGTCATCAGGTTGTCGCCAGGGCTCTCCAGGAAATGAACTACAGTCTCCAGGTCAATTCCAAAAC
>JACQPE010000018.1 GCA_016207685.1 Elusimicrobiota bacterium
GTTTTGGGCAAAGTGCCGAAGGCAAGCGCCTTATCAAGATCAAAAGAATGCTCTAGCTCCATCGTTGTCAGCGGCCCCAAAGCCAATGCGAAGGCGCGCCCTGCCAACAAATTGGCGCGGCCGCGTTTGAGTTTGCGCGCGCTTGAACCCGTCAGGGCAAAATGGCGATTAGGATTTTTTTCAATGTGACGATGAACCTCGTCGAGAAGCCACGGAAGCTTTTGCACCTCGTCAATAATGATCCATGGAGCTGTTTCGGGCAGGGCGGCGAGAATTCCGGCAAACTCCCCCGGACGCTCCAAAAGCCTTTGTTCCAAATCGTAGTCCAACAAGTCAAATGTGTAGGCTTTGGAAGATAGGCGATCTCGAAGTAGAGTTGTTTTTCCAGTTCCGCGAGGCCCAAAAAGGAAAAAAGAGTGCGCTTTAGGGAGATTTATTAATCTGGGAAACATACTCCCGAATTATCCGCAATTTCAGGAGTATAGTCAAGACATCAATGGGGCCACGCCTCGACATTTTACATTTCACGGCAATGGGGCGAATGCCGAGGGTGGAAATGGCGAAGCAAAAAAGTCCGCTGTTCCATACGGAATCCCCGTTTCAACTTCGGAATCTGGGTTAAACAATTACGACGCGGGGATGTTTAAGCGTTTGAGTTTGTAATAGAGAACGCTGCGGTGGATGCCCAGGAGCTTGGCGGCGCGGCGTTTGTTATGGTTGGTTTTTTCAAGGGTATTGACAATGATGTCGCGCTCATGTGCCTCGCGAGCGGCGCGCAGTTGGGGCGTGGGCATCGAAGATTCCGCGGCGGCGCGAGTTTCCGATTTAAGGGCCAGGTGTTCGGCAGTAATTTTGTTCGGGCTTAATAGACAGGAGCGGGCAATGGTATTTTTGAGCTCCCGCGCGTTTCCGGGCCAGGAATGCCCCTGAATTGTTTTAAGCGCTTCGGGGGTTAAGACGCAGGATTTTCCTAATTCGCGGTTTGAGGCTTCGAGAAAAAATTTTGCCAAGGGGATGATGTCGTCCCGGCGTTCGCGCAATGGCGCTACGGTGATGGGGAACTGATTGAGCCGGAAAAATAAATCTTGACGGAACAGGCCTTCGGCGACGGCGGCGTCGAGTTTTTTGTTGGTGGCACAGATCACGCGGGCATCCATGGGGATGTCCTTTTTGCCGCCTAAGCGGCGGATCGTTTTATTCTCGAGAGCGCGCAGAAGTTTCGCCTGCATGGAGGGTGGCATGTTGGTGATTTCATCAAGAAACAGCGTGCCGCCGGAGGCCAGCTCAATAAGCCCTGTTTTGCGCGCGCGCGCATCCGTGAAGGCGCCACGCTCGTGGCCAAAGAGTTCGGCTTCCAGCAAAGCCTCCGGAATAGCGCCGCAGTCAATCGCCACAATGGGCCCGTCGCGGCGCGGGCTTTGTTCATGGAGGAGGCGGGCCAAGAGCTCTTTGCCCGTGCCTGATTCGCCTTGGAGGATAACCGTCATTTCCGTGGAGGCGACTTTTTTGATTTGGCCGAGAAGCTCCTTGGCGAGAGAGCTATCGGCGATGAAATGCGCCTGTGATCTTTGGGATTTTATCTCGGCTTGGAGCGATTCTACTTGAGCCTTGAGTTCGCGCTCCTTTAAGGCTTTTTCCAGGCGCAGCACAAGTTCGTCCTGGCGCACGGGCTTGGTAATGTAGTCTGCGGCCCCGGCTTTAACCGCGGCCACGGCATGCTCAATATCGGCGCTGCCGGTCAAAATTAAGACGGCCGATAGGGGATCATGTTCATGAAGGCTCCGGAGCGTTTGATGTCCGGTCGTGCCTTCAAGAAGCCAGTCGAGAATCACCGCATGAATCGTTTGGGATTCCGCAAGCGTGAGGGCCTCCGGGCCGTTGGCGGCATACAGGCAGTAAAAACCTTTGGTTTCCAAATAACGCCCCAGAGTCGCCGTCAATTCGGCATCATCGTCAATGAGCAAAATAGTTTTTTTCATTGAATAGGAAATTCGATGACGGCGGCGACACCCTTTTTAGGCTCGCTGGCAAGAACCAAAGTGGCGCCGTGTTGGGCGAGAATTTGCCGCGTCATGTAAACGCCCAAGCCCGTTCCTGAAGGCTTGGTGCTGAAGAATGCTTCGCCTGCTTGACTCAAAACAACAGGGTCCATGCCCGGTCCGGAGTCTTGGATCAGCAGTTTGACCTTGGGCCCAACGGTGAGTTTGATTTCCAGAGCGCCTCCATCCGGCATGGCCTCCACCGCATTGGCCATTAAATTGTAGAGAGCTCCCTGCAGGAGCGGCGGGTCAAGTTTTAATAAGGGGCAAGCCGCCAACGACTTGCTGATTTTAATTTGTTTCTTTTTAGCCGTGTCTTCAAGGGCCAAAAGAGCCGAATCAATCACCGCTTCAAGGCCGGCGGGCTCAAGCTGGCAGGCGCCTGATTTGGCCATGTTGAGCACCGATTGAATCAGGCGCGAGAGGCGTTCGCTGTTTTTAATGATCGAGGTAAGATTATTTTTTGTTGAGGCGGCCGGAGTTTCAAATTCAAGGGCATATTCGGCATTGGATTGGATGATTTGGATCGGGGAGCGCATTTGATGAGCGAAGGAAGCCGTGATTTGGCCGAGCGTGCTTAAGCGTTGCAGCCGCAGAAATGTTTCGCGCAGCAAGCGTTGCTGGATCGGCAAATCTTGGTTCGGGAGATGAGGCATGAGCCAGCAAAGGTGTCCCAAGAGACGCGGGGGCGCGCCCTCATGGAGAGGCTCGGCCGTCAAGAAAGCTTCAATGGCTTGATTGTCGCGGCCTAGAAGAGAGACTTGGGCGTGGCGCCAAACCTGGCCTGGCTGCGGCAGGAGTCCTTGGTTAGGGAGCGGAAGGTCTTTTAGGAGAATTGTGCCCCAGGGTTGCCCCAGAAGCGCCGAGGCGTTTCTCTCCAGGAGTTCGCAGGCGCCGCGGCTGACCGAATAGATCAGGCCCTCGGCATCCAGCGTGACAATGGCTTCTTGGGAATCTTCGAATGCCGCGATAAAAAATTTATCCTCCAGCCTCCGCCGGTTCTGACGAAGATTTTTAAACATTGCTGCCCATTCGATAATTGTAGATCAATCGGGCCGTGACCGGGCTTTTGAGGGCGCGGGAAATGCGTTTGGCTAGTTGGGCATTGGTCAGGCCCGGCGCGCGTTCAAGGAGATGTTCCAGATGAAGCCGGATAATATCCGCCCGCGATGGCGCCAGCCACCCAAGCGTCAAGGGGCGGCCGTTTAAGTCGCGCCAGGCGCGATTTTTCAAAAGGCGGCTGACGGTGCTGGGGGCGATCCCGAGCCCGCGCGCGATCTCCTCTTGCGTGAGACGCCGCAGGTCAAGCCAATTTTCGGTGTGTAAGAAGCGTTGTTGTTTTTTAAGAAGCAGGCGCCCCAGGCTTTGCCAAGAATGGAGGCGCGCGTTAATCAATTGAAGTTGCGACAGAAGCTGGGCGAGGCGTTGGCGTTGGTCCGGGGAATGAATAAACCGGCGTTTGTAAGCCAGGAGCGCTTTCTGCCGCACGACATAGGGCCCTTGGGCATAATGCGTTGAGAGCCATTGAAGGACGAGTTTTCCATGGGAATCTTTGATCAGGGCAGCCACGACGCTCACGCTCCGGTGATTCTTAGATTTCATGGCGATGGCGGCATTTTCAACAGGGCTGTAGAGTTCCAGGCGCCTGCAGAATGATTCAACCAGGGAGGCTTCATTGAGAGAGAGGCCGCAGGCGAGAGCTCTTTGCTCCAAGCTCTGTCCTGATTCGTGGTCCAAGAAGTGTTTCCGCAGGCGTTCTTCACCAAGTTTTTTAAGCAATCCGCCAATGGACGAAAATTCCCATGAGCCTTGGCCCGATTTATTGATTAAGTTTTCCATCAGCAGAGGCGCGTTGATGATGGATTCCAAGGGCCGCTTGGGGAAACGCCGGCAAATGACCGGAGGCATTTCCGTTGAGGCGTGGGTCAAGTTATGGAATAGAGGATCGCTTTCCACGGACAGGATTAATGATTCATAATCGGGCTCGGATAAAGAAAAAATTTCGCCCAGACGAATGCCGGCTGATAGAGCCGGCCGCGGGCGCGCCGAGGCTGTTGTTTGCAATGATGGCACGGGTGACATCAGAATCAATTCTAGCCACTTTAGGAGGGCCGTGCTAAGAGTTTGTCGAGCGTTGAATTTCTAGGCGGACGGCGTTAATGGTGCGCCGGGAGACCTGAACGCCGAAATCCCGGCGCAGCAGTTCGCTTAACGCAATGTCCGTTTGGCGGCGGCGTTCCTTGCCCAGGAGCCGAAGGAGCAAGGCGCGCACCACGGGTCGGCGTCCCGGCAGAAGAGTAATCAAGGGCACTTCTTCGCCCCACGGCAGAGAGACGGACCGGTCATGAATCGCGCGGCTCACCGTGCTTGGCGCCAAATCAAGCCGCCGGGAGAGGAAGCGAAGGCTCATGGGAGACAAATCCTCCCGATTGCGGCTTTTAAGGAAATTTGTTTGGAATTGGCCGAGGCTTTCTAAAATACGGTAAATCGTGTTTTGTCGAAGGTTGATGGTTTCAATGCGTTTCAAGAGATGCCGCAATTGACGCCGCTCTTGCGAGGTCAATTCCCGGCTGTTTTTGACGGAGTCCAGCAAGTCATAGCGAATTTGATAGAGGCCGCGCGACCAATGCAGCGAATAAAATTCGAAATAAAGTTTGTCATCATCCCAGGCAAAGCGCGCCAGACAGGTGGATGATTTAGCCGGTGTCACGGGCGCTCCCTGCCGCGAAAATTCAAGGTGGCTGGAGAATTGAAGCAGGAATTCATGAACGCTGCGAATTTCTTGTTCTGTTAAATTCGTTTGTTCTGCGATTTGCGCGAGCGTGAGCATTTCATCGCCACGGACAAAAAAACGTTCAAAATCAGCCTGTCCCATGCGGCGGATGATACTAAGAAGCTCATCGCGGCCGAGCAATTTTTCCTCGACGGGTAAATTTTCCTCACCCGAGATCGTGCGTTCCGGAAACTCATAAAAATTGCTGCTTAAGCGGCTGTTTTTCCAAGGGCGGCGTTGGATAATTTTGGGTATGGTGGTAGAGCCGTAAAAGAGTTTTTGAAACAAGGGATTCATTTCGAGTTTTTTGATGTGTTGAACAAATTCACGCTCCGGCATTTGAATCCATTCGGCCATGCGCATGCGGCCCAAGAGGGCCAATCGTTGATTTTGGGCTAAGGTGATTTTGAGCTGATGGTTGGGTTTAGGCATGGCCAAAATGTTTCAAGAAGAAAAAA
>JACQPE010000019.1 GCA_016207685.1 Elusimicrobiota bacterium
GCGTTGGTCCGGCTCAACTGCAAGGTTGTTCTTTTTATTGATGAGGCGCAGGGACTGGAAGATCAGCGTTTTCATATTTTGGTTCAGATGATGCTCGAGCCCTTGGCCCGCGCAGAGATTTCCGTGATTTTTTCAACGACGGAAGATGGTTATCGCAAACTTGAGAAGAACAAAAGTTTGGTTCGCCGCACCAGCCCGGTATGGGTTTATGCTCCGGCCAGAGAAGAAGCGATTGAGATTTTGCGGGCTCGGGCCATTGAACTGATGGCGCACCATCGAGTGATTTATGGCGACGTGGTCATCGAGGCCGCGATTGATATGGCGGAAAAATATATCAAAGGGAGGCATTTGCCGGACTCCGCGATTGATCTTTTGGATCAAGCCGCTGCCAAGGTTCGGATGCGCACGCCAGCCCAAGTCGCGCCGCCAACCGTTAATGTCCAGGATATCGCCCAGGTTGTCAGCGGCATTGGGAAGGTTCCAGTGGCTGATCTGACGGTTACAGAGACCGAACGCTTGAAGTCTTTGCCTAATCGCCTGAAAGCCCGCGTGGTCGGCCAGGACCACGCTATTGACGAGGTGGTGGACGCGTTGACCGCCGGCCGATTGGGCGTCAGCGAGGGCAATAGGCCGATTGCTTCGTTTATAGTGGCGGGTCCATCCGGCGTCGGTAAAACAGAGTTGGCCCGCGCGTTAAGCAAAGAGTATTTTGGAACTGATGATTTTCTCCGGGTTGATTGCTCCGAGCTAAAGGAGCCTCATTCTGTCGCTAAATTGCTGGGCTCGCCTCCTGGTTATGTCGGCTATAGCGATCCGGGCCGTCTTGAGCCTCTCCGTCAGAAGCCGTATCAAGTTGTTTTGGTGGATGAACTTGAGGAGGCGCATCCGGAAGTTATCAAGATATTTTTGCAGGCCATGGATGATGGTTACGTTATGGATTCCCAAGGCCGAAGAATCGATTTTACCAACGCGATTCTTTTGATGACAACCAATATCGGCGGCCAAACCGCGATTAAGTCCTCTGGCAGTCTTGGGTTTATCAAAGAGGCGCCCAGCGCAAGCGCGCATCAGGCGTTGTATGAGAAGGCGATCCGCGCAAAGCTCGAACCTAAATTTTTCAATCGTCTTGACGGCATTATTGTATTTAATCCCTTGAGCCGGGACAATTTAATCAAGATTCGCGACAATCAACTTCGATATTTGAATGATCGCTTGGCGGCTAGCCGTCTGTCCGTGAGTTTAACCGAAGCGGCGCAAACCTTCTTGCTTGACCGGGGCTATGATCCGGCTTTAGGCGCCAGACCATTGAAGCGCGCTATTAATGATTTGCTTCAAAAGCCCATTTCCCGTGGAATTAGGCAGATGAAGTGGGCCAAGGGCGATGCGCTTGAGGCTGACGTTAACGCTGGAAAAACAGGATTCGATTTTAAGAAGACGGGCCAATTTGACGCCTCGTTTTTGGCGCGGCGCGAACGCGGCGGCCGCGCTTCGATTGAATTTTTGCTGTTATTGCCATTGATGCCCCTATTGTTGCCCTTGTGGGGCATTGCCAAAACAGCGCAATTTTTGTGGCGGCGCCTTCCCAAGCCGTCATTGCGAGGGGCAAGGCCCCGAAGCAATCTCACAACCAATCCGTCATTGCGAACGCAGCGAAGCAATCCCATAGAAAGGATTTTTCCTTCTTCTTTAAGATTCCTTCCTCTTTGGCGCAGGGCGCCGGCCATGTTTTTTGGCGGTCTTATTCCCGGGGCAGCGCGGGGGGCGGAAACTGTGGCGGGAAATCCAGATTTGAGCGGTTGGTGGGGCATTGCCCTTTTGGCTGTTGTTGTCATCGGCTTGTATCGCTTTTGGGAACCTTTGTATCTTTGGGCCATGGGTCAGGTTGGAGATTTTGTCCGTTGGCGCCTTGGGATCGGTAGCGCAGAAAAAAAAAGTTTTTAGCTTCAGTGACGTCCCGGAATTCGGGTTTAATGAGGTTCCCACGGAGCATTCGGGCCTTCGCGATCATGCCGTTTGTTAAATTCCTTGTCCCTTTATTTTTGTTATTAACTCCCCGCCTTTTGCTTCATGCCATCGGAAATGAGCCGCAGCGTTTTTGGATCAAGGTTGCGGCGCAAACCAGGGAAGACCGCACGCGCATTCAGGACCTTGGCGCCAGCATTGAAAATATCGGGTCAGATTTTATTGAAGGCGTAGCAACCGGGGAAGCCATTGAGCGCATGCGCGAGGCGGGGCTTAATGTTCTCTCCGCGCGCAATCTTTTGGATTTTGAACCCAAAGATTTCCCGGACCGCGACGCGGCGTATCACAATTACGAAGAGACTCTCGCTGAAATGCAAGCCATCGCCGCGATTGATCCGCAGAGGATTACACTTTTTTCCATCGGCAAATCCCTAGAAGGCCGCGAGCTTTGGGCCTTGCGATTTGGCCCCAACCCTGCCCCGTTGGAGGGACAGGGTAGTGCGAAGGCACAATTTTCCCAGGCTGTCACTGCGAGCCCTGCGGGGCCTCGCAATGACCCTGAAGGAGAAATTTTTGGGGCGAGAGCGCCCGATGCCCTGCCCGGCACGATTTTTTTGGGCAATTACCACGCGCGCGAGCATTTAACCGCGGAAGTATGCCTGAAGTTGGCAAGATATTTAGCCGAAGTTCCAAGTTCCAAGTTCCAAGTTCCAAGATCAGAAAAATTTTTTTCGACCGGTTCCCAACCTGAAACTGGCAACTCGGAACTTGGAACTCTTTTGGAGAATCGGGAAGTTTTCATTGTGCCCATGGTCAATCCTGATGGCGTTGAGTTCGATATTGAATATCACAAGAGAAACGGACGCTATCAGATGCAGCGGAAAAATAGGGCGCAAAATCCGGATGGAAGCCGGGGCGTTGACCTTAACCGCAACCATGACTTTGGCTGGGGCGGAAAGGGCGCTTCCCCGAGACCAAGCGATGAGACTTACATGGGACCGGCGCCTTTTTCCGAGCCGGAAACCCAAGCTGTCCGGGATTTTATTGAAGCCCATCCCAACATCAGGACTCTTCTCACCTTTCATTCTTACAGCGAGCTGATTCTTTATCCCTGGGGCCATAAGTACGATCCCATAGATGACGCCGATGATTTGGCTGTTTTTGAAAAGGCCGCCCGGACCATGGCCAAGGTCAACGGCTACACCCCGCAACCATCAAGCGATTTATATTTGGCCTCTGGGGATACGGTTGATTGGTTTTATGGCAAGAAGAAAGGCTTTGGCTTCACCTTCGAGCTCTCGCCCAAAGGCGGTTGGGGAGGGGGCGGATTTTACCCCGGCCCGGACTTGATTCAAAAGGTTTTTGACGCCAACTTGGCGCCGTGTTTATATCTCATTGACATTGCGGACGATCCTCATAAAATTCGTGAGCCCGGCTACAAATCCCCCTGGATCGCCTCCACTTCCGGCGGCTTAGCGCCGATGTTTTTTCCGTTTTTTTATCTACTGCCGGCCCATGCTTTTTCCCAAGGGGGGGTCGAAGCTGGGGAAGAGTTTCTTGGCGCTCTCAGCCCATGGGCTGCCATCAATCAGTTTATTGAAATGATCATCAGCGCTTTTCAATCAGCTATTGATTTTGTTTCCACTCATGCCTGGACTTTTATTCAAGCGGTTGGACCTTGGATTGTTTTATTTGCCGCTGCCGGCGGCTTATTGGAATTTTGGCAAAGCCGCCAAGCGCGCGTTTTGCGCCCTCGTGATCTTGGTAATAGAGGAAGTGAGAAGGTCTCTCATGGGCTTCTTGCTTTTATTGTGTCCGCGATTTTAGCTTTTGATTTTGATTGGATGACCAAGGCTTGGGTTGCGGTCTCGGATGACTGGCCCCTTTCCTATCACAACCGGGAGCACCTGTTGCCTTTGGTGGCGAATATGGTGGCGCCGTTGCTCGCGGTTTTTACCGGCCTATGGTTTCTTAAAACCGCGGCGGCGGAAAAATATCAACGCGAGATGCCCCATCTGCGCAGGGTCGCCCAAGTTCTCAATTGGTCATTGGGCGCGACTTTAGGCGCTTCCCTGGCCGGAATTTTTGAGTTGCTCACATGGGGCCATGGGCAGGCTATTAACTGGATTAATCTGCCTTCCATTAATGGACTGGCGCCGTATGCCGTTAATTTATCGGATGTAATCTTGTTGACCCTGATTCCTTTCGCAGCTTATTTTTTGTTGAATTTTTTAGGCCGCAATTTGAAAACCTGGCTTTGGGAGCCGGGGGTGATCGTTTTTATCGCCTTCTGCGGCGGTCTTATCGGCGTTGTCAACCAGGCGTTGGATTTTTCACCTTTTGACCCAGCATTACCCAACTTCCACATCGTTTGGTTTTTGGGGGGCGCTTTAATGGCTCATGCGGCGCTCCGGCAATGGCGCGGATCACCCGTTCCCATTTTTCGTTATTTTGAACCCTGGAAAGAAGAAGGCGCAGACCCACGAATGATCGCGGAACCTTATGGCAATTTTGAGGCAGCGGACTTTTCTGTTCCGTCATACCCGCGACCAGCGGTGAGCGTCGTCGAACCAAGGCGGGAATCCAGGTCTCCTTTTGAGGCCCTGGGCATACCCGTGCGCGGTCATGGGGGCGCAAGGAGAGGGATGACCTTGGCCTATGGGCCTAGTTTTGCTTCCTCCAGCCTGAGCATCGAGGAACCGCATAAACCTCGCGCGTCGGCAGGCAGACCGGCCAATTTTTCAGTCGCCGCGCCCGCGCGGCGGCCTCTGGCCGCCGCTGCCGGGCCTGCCCTCGTTAAAATTGAGGACGCCCGTTCGCTCCGCGTCGAGCAGGCTCGCAAGTTTAAGGTTAAAGTTTTCCACATGATGCTCAATTGTGATTTATCCCAAGAGGTCCGGTTCGCCGCAGCGGAAACCTTTGCAGCGCTCGCGGGGGAGGGGGATTTGAATACGGCTAAAAATTTAATCAAGGATGATGACAAAAAATCAAAGTATGACAGAGCCCCCGAGATCCAAGCTCTCACGGGCCTTCTTATGATCGCCTTGCATGGCGCAGGCGACCAGGAGGAGCAACATTTGTTTTTGACCGGCCTCAAGAAGATTCCTTGGATCAAGGATGGCATTCTGAACAATGGGTGGATCGTTCGGACATTGGCCGGATATTTGACAAGGCATATTGAGCCGCAGGAGTTATACAACCTTGTCTTTTTTGAAAACTATCCAACGACGGAAAATTTATACAATTCCGTTTTTTATTTAGCGCTTTGCGGCTCCTTGTTGCCGGACGCGGAACCGGCGCTGCGCAGGCTGGCCAGTCCGCTATTTGAATATGACCGGACCAAATTTCTGGCAGTGGCGCAAAAGGACGCGCACAAGGCGCTTTATGAAAATTGGAAAGCGCCGCAAAGCCAAACAGTAATGAGCCTTCCTTTGTTTTGCGCTATCTCGCTATGGGGGGGCAAAGACCAATTTTGGAAGCTTGATAATATTATTGATTTTGAGCACCGGGCATTCATGACTCCCATTGAACATTGGAAAAGCGAGGCGGCGCAGGCCTGGTCCGATATGATCAAGAGGCTTGGCCTTTGGGAGAACGTCAGACATTATGTCAATGTTCGCCTAAAAGAAAATACTTATACGCTGTCCAATTACGTGCGCCTGGCCTGCGCCATAAAGGCAGCGGGAGAGTTTGGAGACCTCGATGAGGCTCGCGCCCTGTGGGACCTGCTTGGGAGGAGTTCCGGCGCCTTTCAGCATCACAACCAGGACGCGCCTTTTCATGCGGCCAGAGCCTGGGCTCAGATTATAGTCCGCCTTGGAAAAGAGAAGAATTATTTTGCCTTAGAAAAACCCGCCGCGCCTGCGCCGCAGTTTGCCGCGGAGGGCCCGAGCGCGGGCGTTCCGTCGCGCCAAGCCCTTGACGCTGCGAGCGTTGCGCCGCCCAAAACCGTCCTGGAATTTACCTTTTTAGAAAATCAAAACCCCGCCCGCCAAATCGCCGCCCTAGAACTCCTCCTTCTGATGGCGCAAAATTGATTATTTTTGCCGTAAATGTTCGTAAAGCCGGCGGGGGGAAAAAATTGCCGTCTCGTGATAATGTTTAAGGACTGCGAGGTCCGCGTCGCCTGTCACCAGGCATTCGGCATGACTTCCCACGGCCAGCCCCAGAATGACCAAATCCTTTGAGTCGCGGCATGCGTCTTTGGGAACCGGCACGGGCCGGTCAATAAGACAGTGTTTCTGGAGATAGCTAATAATATCATCAACCTCATGAGCCGGAACCTTTACCCGTTTGCGGAGTTTCTGTTCCACCTCTTTAAGAATGATATCGCTTACGATAATTTCATGACCCCGCAGGCAGAGTTCAAAAAGGAAATGGCACAGCCCGTGGGTCGCAAATGCCGCGATGATGACATTGGAATCAAAAATAATCCGCATAGTTTAGCAAAGATTTTTGAACACGTCCTCATCGGTCAAAAGCCCTTGGGCCTCGGCCAAGGGAAGAATTTTTCCTCGAAGTCTTCGAAAGCGGCGAACGGCTAGAAATTCCCGCAGCGATTCCCGGACAAGATTGCTAAAGGGCACATGCGCTTTTTTGCTTAGTTCTATGAGTTCTGCGCGGATACTCTCCGGCAGGCGGATATTTAAAACACGATTCATTGTTCACCTCTCATATATAGTATTACATTACGTAATACATCATATAGCATAAATTTTACTCTGTCAATGGGTGTGTAGTCCCGCTAAACTATTCAACCATGTTGAGGGGGGTTTCAAGGAGTTCGGGGATGATTTCTTCCGGACGCGCGTCGTGCGGCAGGCCCAAGATTTTGCTGGTTCCTATAATGACCCCCGCGCCCAAGCCGCCCATAGGCTTCAAGGCTATGCCGTCAAAAAAATGCCCCGCTTGCGTGCCTTCAAAAAAGGCGTCCACCGAGCCGGTGTAGCGGCCCTGGAGAACATGGACCATTTCATGGCCCATGGTTCCAAAATTTTTGGAAATTTCATCAGAGCCAAGAATAATGACCGGATACGAGGACCCGTTGACTGATTCCGGATCAAGCGAGCCCAGGCCTCCATGGAAAACCGGAACGCCCATTCTTAGGGTCAGTGCCGGATCAAAATAAGGATGTTCCGCCATGGCAAGGCCAAAAACTGAAAAAGCGGCCTGGGCAGGCAATGCGTAGATATTAAATTTGCGTCCGTTCGCGTGCGTTTCCGGCCGGCCAATGCTGACTCTCGCCAAGCCGCCAACGTCGTATTGATAGCGGGAGAGGGGAGGGTTTCCGGCGATAAGATTGTCCCTGATTGAAGCTCCCAATGAGCCTGTTGCCTGGGCCCCATAAGCCAAGCCCCAATAATAGGGGCTGTAAACCGCTATTTTTTGGCCGGTATACATTAGGCTCCCGCCAAAGGCGCCTATGCCGCAGGCTTGCAGAACGTTATTGCCATGTCGAGCCGCGCCGATGCCGGCTAAAATACAGGATGCGCCGCTTTGAAAACCCAGCACAGCGGCATCCTCCCATCCGAAATAAAGAGGCGGTTTGTCCTCGCCAAGGCCGGTATTGAAGCCGGCTTGGCAAAAAGATCCCCGTGCTAAAAGAAGGAGAAGAAAAAGGACCTTTTGACAAGGTCCTTTGTGCATAGGCTTACCCGGTAATGGCGCCGATCACAGCTCCGATGGCGGCGCCAAGAGCCATTCCGATAAGAAGGCCGGCCAAGGGTCCGACGATCAAGAATCCCAGGGCGGCATAGATAATGCCTTTTACTGTCAGTCCCCAAACTGCCAGAGGCACGATAAGCCCGGTCAGGGATCCCGCGATGGCGCCCACCCATCCGCCTATGCCAAAGCCAAGGACGGCGCCGGTACCTGCATCGGTCTGGCTCATTGCGCCTTGCAGCGATGGCGCGACGGAGGAAATGGCTTTGGAAGCCGCAAGAGGCGGCTGCCACCATTTACGCTGATCCCCTGAAGCGCCGGGGATGAGGACCCGGCTTGTGGTGTCTCCATAAGAAGCCGGCAGATTGGCTCCTGAATGATAGATTTGGTTTTGTTCATCCAGCATCCGGCTGGTTGTTTCTTGGGCCACGGCCATGGCGCGCCAGCCGGCAACAGTTGCAATCGCAATGGCAATGAATAGTTTTTTCATGAATTTTCCTTTTTTAAACTTGGAACCTGGGTTAAACCCACGATTCAATAATCCCAGAAAACCCCATATTTTTCCAGGGTCCTAAGGGCACTCTTGACAGGGACTTTCGTCACCTAGAACTAGAGATGCGACCCCTAAAACTCTAAACTAGAATCCAGCTTTCTCAAAAGTCAAGAACCTCTCCTGCAAATCGCCGCTTTAGAATTTCTCCGCCAGATGGCGCAAAACTGATTATTTTTACCGTAAACGTTCGTAAGGCCGGCGGGGGAAAAAAATTGCCGTCTCGTGATAATGTTTAAAGACCGCGATGCCCGCGCCGCCTGTTTCCATCCTTAACGGAGTTTACCCTAGAGCGAAGCGAAGGGTTCGGGATGACAAATCGGAGCGTTTTTCACCGGGAACTACTGCAGTTTGTTTGCCGTCATGAACAATTCCTCAAAATCGGCTTTCTCTAAGGTTCCATATTCGATGCCGCCCTCATCCGTCTCCAGGTCCGCGATTAGCTTTGACCCTTTGTATAGCTTGACCTTTATGCGGCCCAAGAGGGCCTCGTAATCGTTGAACTCCTTTCCTTGGGGGGTCATGAATTTGAGCAACAGGAACTTCTCCTGAGGCGCGTAAGCTGAAATCTCGATGCGCTCGCCCTGGCGGTTAAGAGCCGAGACCTCCCACTTCCCGAAGCGCACATCAACTTTGACGATGTCTCCGGTGGTTGGCCGGAAGACGTGCGCGCGGCCTTTATGGCGCAGCCCGACCGCAACGCCTTGATAGAAGTCCATGCCCGGGAAAATTTTCGGCTGGCCTCCGCCCGATGCCAGGATCGTCCCCGGCGAGCCTTTGAAGTTGTTGGAGACCAGCCAGGTCCACCATTTCGGGAAGCTCGTGCCCCAGTTGCGGTCCTGGTACGCGGGCGCGCGGTTGAGGATAATGGTCCTGCCGTTGAAGCTGATCCGGCCGCTCATGAAGGCCCCGGCTTGGGCCGGATACCAAAAAATGTTCGATATCCAGCCTTGGGACATAGCCCAACCCATGGCATTGAACGCCCAGTCCTTCTCGACTTTTAGGTCCCAGGAAATCTTTTTGCCATCTGAACTGCGCAAGAAGCCTTTGAGCTCCCGGTCGGTTGCGGCGTTATCTCCGACCTTGACGAAGGGCGTGTCCGGGGACGCCGTGAATTGACCGGGTTCGAAAGTCTGTTCAACCACCTCCCCGGATCCAAAACTGCCCGCGTTGACATAGGCCCGTGAGGCGCGCCGCGTCCGGTTCAAGTCCCAGGGATTTACAATGCCGTAGCAGAAGTAGAAAGCTTCCTGTGTTCCAGGAACAACGACTTTGTAGTACCACCATTCGTACCAATCGCCCTGGTATATCCCGTCCCAGATTTGAGCGTTGTACTTGTCCGCCTCGGCCGCGCCCATCTCTGTCCACGCGGAGGCTGGGATGTCATGAAGTTGGTTCTTGAGGGCTTCGATTTCTGGGTGCGGTCTAGCGGCGGCGCTTAGACCACCGAACGACCTGTCCACGGCAGCCCGTAATGAATTCGGGTCTTGGCCGGCGTTCTCGTAACGGCCGGCGGTCCCAAGGAGGGGGAGAGATAGCGCTAGGATTACGATAGGGCCGATGAGCTTTAGCTTGTTCATTGTTTAGCAAAATATAACATACACAGAGGATCTGACCATCGGGACATGGGGTTTCACTTTTCACTTTTCGGGCCCAAGTCAAATTTTTTGCGCTTTCAGATGGGTCCAGTGAAACCAGGCCTTTTGCAGTTTGGCGGATCAAGGTGGGCTTTCGCCGGCTTTGACGCGTTGCTATGATGGTGAAGGCAGGTTTGATGACGAAAAAACGCGCTTCCTTCAAAACCAGTTTGCCGGCAATGCCGGTTCAGAGTTTTGTTTTGGCTAATGGCTTGCGCGTCGTTGTTGTTGAGGATCACTTCGCGCCGACGGTATCGGTCGCTGTGGTTTACGATGTGGGCGCGCGTTGTGAGAAAAAAGGCCGCTCCGGATTCGCGCATCTTTTTGAGCACATGATGTTTCAGGGTTCGGCTAACGTGGGCAAAATGCAGCACATTCAGCTTATCGAAGCCCAGGGCGGCATCTTAAACGGTTTCACCATGAAAGATTTCACGGCCTATTATGAGACGCTGCCAAGCTCGCAGTTGGAGCTGGGGTTATGGCTAGAGGCTGACCGCATGTGTTCGCTCGCGATCACGCGGAAGAATTTTGACAACCAAAAAGACGTGGTGCAAAACGAAAAACGCTGGCGCTATGACAACAATCCTTACATGACGGCCATGGGAGAGGTTTTTCCAGCCATGACGTTTGAGAAATGGGAAAACCAGCACTCCGTGATCGGCTCCATGCAGGATTTGGATTTGGCGACTATCGAGGATATTCGGGAATTTTTTAATTCTTACTACGCGCCCAACAATGCTGTTTTGGTGGTCGTTGGCGATGCGCGCTTCGGCGAGGCCAGGGGATTGATTGAGAAATGTTTTGGCCCGATGCCGAAGCGTTCATTGCCCGCAAGGCCTGATCTCATCGAGGTTGCGCATGCGGCGTTTAAAAGAGAAACCTACGGCGACCGTTTCGCCAAGCTACCGGCGCTGATGATGGGCTGGAAAGCGCCTCTGCGGGATGATCCCTGCTATCCGGCATTAATGCATCTTTCGGAAATTTTGGCCGGA
This sequence comes from Elusimicrobiota bacterium, assembly GCA_016207685.1. GTDB lineage: Bacteria > Elusimicrobiota > Elusimicrobia > JACQPE01 > JACQPE01 > JACQPE01. The sequence goes on from JACQPE010000019.1 coordinate 10,803, forward strand.
GGGGAAGACAGCAGGCTCTATCAATTGCTCGTTAAAAATAAGAAATGGGCACTTTCCGTTTCCGGGGGGCTTGGCTGGCCGATTGGAAGTTTCCAAACGCTCAAAGACCCATCGCCGTTTGGATTATTCATTCATGCCAAGCCCGGAGTTGACTTGGGCGAGATCGCGCGGGTGGTTTGCAATGAAATCAAGCGCATGGGACGCGAGGGCGTCAAGAGAGATGAGCTAACGCGCGCGTCGCGGAAAATGCGGGCTTCTCTTTTGGATGAATATCAAAGCTCCGAGAATAAATCGTATTGGCTGGGCATTTTTACTTTGCTTAACGGAGGCAATCCCAAGGGATTCGATAGAGAGATCAATAGATTTTTGTCATCGCCCAGTCAAAAAGCTTTGCGCCAAGCGGCCTTAACCTGGCTTTCAAAAGATACGTGTTCGATCCTTGAAGTTCTCCCCGACCCGTCGGCCCCGGCGCCGGCCGCGGGCGCCTCAAGACCGCAGGATGAGTCCCGCGAAGAGGCGCCCCCCGGAGCCCAGGCGCCCCCCATCAACACGGAAACGAAGCCCTTCCCCCGCCGGAAAATAGAGGATTTTGTGTTGGCCAACGGACTTCGCGTTTTGTTCTCCAGGGATGAGCGCATTCCTTTTGTGAAATGGAGTCTGGGATTTCCCGTGACCGCGGCGCTTCATGATTCGCGGCGCGCCCAGGCCGAGGCATTGGCCGAGCTGTTGAAATCCGGAACGCGCGGCAGGACAAGCCGCCAAATTGAGCAGGAATTGGCCCTGTTGGGCGCGGATTTTTCGGCTTCCTGCGACGCGGATTATTTAACCGTGCATGGCTCCGTGCTTAAAGAAACGGCCGGAAAGTATTTTGGGCTGGCGCGGGATTTTTTAATGGAGCCTAGTTTTCCCAAGAATGAACTGGACTTATGGCGGGAAAATTCCCTCCAAGCGCTTGAGGATCAGCGTAGCCGGCCCGGTTTTTTGGCTTCCGAGCGGTTTCTTAAAGAGCTTTTCGGCGATCACCCCTATGGGATTGCCGTTCCCACCAAAGAAGCGATTACGGCCGTGGAGCGCCGCCATGCGCAAGAATTGCGCGATGTCTTGATTGATCCCTCAAAAGCCGTCTTATGCGTCGTCGGCGATATTTCTTTAAAAAATTTTGAGTCCGTTCTGGAGCGTTCTTTGGGAAAGTTGAGTCATACGTTAAAATTCAGATCTCAAGCCCCAATCTCTGAACCCCTACCCCCTACCC
>JACQPE010000128.1 GCA_016207685.1 Elusimicrobiota bacterium
CCCGAGCCGGCGCCCGAAACTCTGTGCAGGGCGCCGGCCAAGGCCTTGTCTGGGGTGTCAATGAATTTAACCGCACCGGATACTGGGGCCCTTGCCCGCCTCCGGGAAAGCCTCACCGCTACTATTTCAAGCTCTATGCCCTCGACCAAATGCTGGATTTGCCTCCCAAAGCAACCAAAGCGCAAGTGCTTGAAAAGATGAAAGGGCATATTTTGGACCAAACAGAACTCATTGGACTGTATCAAAGGGGAAAGTAATTCTGGGACTTTTGGACCCTTAAATTGGCCCTAAAGTCCCTGGCGCTCAAAGGCAGCCATCGTTATCATTAAAGTGAACTCGTAAAATTATTGGAGGTCTTCGATGAAAACCATTTTAGGATTCTTGTTAAGCGTGACGACTTTCTCCAATGCCTTTGCCAGCGATGTGCGCGATAACTTCGGCGAAGGCCGCCGGGGCCCTGCCCCTGCTCCCAGCGTGGCCACCCTGGAACAAGAAGCGCTGAAGGCTCAATGGTCCATGTGGCTGCAATCAATTGTGGCCGGCTCCGGATCAGCTTTGGAGCTTCTAAAAAATAATAAACAACTCTTGGGTATCACTGATCCTGCCGTGAACCCAGGCCCCGTGATTCTTGCGAATTGGAATTCTCAAGTTGTCGTTGAAGAACTTAAATCAAACATGGAAACAGTGATAAGGCAAATGCTCACGATTGCAATTAGGGCGCAAATGATATTTCACGATTTATACGACCTAAAAGAATCAGGCTTCCCCATAACCCCCGCTATCGACCCTCAGGCGTTGTTGAAAAATCCTGGATCCGTTCTGGACCAAATTTCAGACTTGGATTTAGGAATTCTTAACAATCCAGCCCCCAATTTGGAAACTCTTTTTGATCTTGCTTACGGCAACCCAAGCGGACCAAATGGCAGCCTTGAAGGGCCCAGTATTTATCATGTTGCAACCAGCCCGGAAATGCGCGCCATTGAAACGACTCTTGAGCATCTTAATGACCCGAATCTGGCCGCCAAATTAACATCCCCTGCCGGGCCCGTTCTAAGACAGCACTACGGCGAGTGCCTCCCTCCGCGTTAACGATCAGGGCACTGCCGGCAGGCGCTCGGGTATTTCACTTTTTTAGGCAGCGCCCTAATTCCTGATTTTTGAAGCATTCGCGCCGCAAGCATTAAAGGCAACCCCACAATATTGCACCAGCATCCCCGGTAACTCTTGACAGGATACCATGGCCCATCCTGAATCCCGTAAGCCCCGGCCTTGTCCAAGGGCCGGCCGCTCTTGACGTAGGAGCTTATCCACTGCTCCCCATAATCAGCCATTAAAACCCGGCTGACCGCATGGCACGTCACCGGAGGCTTTCCCGGCGCCTTCATCGCCACGGCCGTAATCACCCGGTGCCAACGGCCCCTAAGCCGCCGAAGGGACCGGGCGGCCGATAACGCATCTTCAGGCTTTCCCAAAACCCGGCCCCGATCAGCAACCACTGTGTCCGCCGCCAAAATCACTTTTTGGGGATGCCGCCTGCTCACGTCTAATGCTTTCCGGCAAGCCAATTGCCGCGCCAAAACCAACGGCCGAAGGCGCGAGCGCTTCGGCTCTCTAATGCCGCTATGAACCGCCTCAAAACGAACCCCAAGAAAACGCAATAATTCCCTGCGCCTTGGCGACGCCGAAGCCAAAAACAACCGGTCATCGTTCATTGAATGGCTTTTTAGAAATTGTTCCCCTGCCGACAACAAGTTGGCCGCAGGCGCCCGCGATTTCTTGGCCGAGATTCTTACGAATCGTCACTTGAATACCCCTGCTGATCAGATGCTCCTTAAAAAGACGTGCTGACTCGCGGTCCGTTGCTTGGTGTGCAGTAGCCGTTGGATTCCAAACGATTAAATTCACATGGAGCAAATGAATCGGGCCGGCCCGGCGAATCCACCGGACCAAATCTTGGGCATGCTTCGTCTGGTCGTTTTCTTGAGCCAATAAAACATACTCCAAAAAAACTTTTCTGTTATTTTTTGAAAAATAACGGCCTAACGCTTTCTTAAGGGCATCCAATGGATAAGCGCGGTTTATAGGCACCAGCCGCCCGCGCAGTTCATCATCCGCCGCGTGAAGCGAAACAGCCAAATTCACCTGTCCTAATTCCCGCGTCAATCTGTCAATGCCGGGAACAATGCCTGCCGTGGATATAGACAAGGAGCGCTGGGCCATGCCGTAAAGGATAGGGCTCGTGAGCCAGGCAACACTTTCTTTGACCGCGTCGAAATTGAGCATGGGCTCACCCATGCCCATATAGACCACATTGGTTATTTTTCCCGCGAGCTTACTCCGGCGGTGATACTGCCGCCAAAAAAGAACCTGATCGGCGATCTCTTCGGCCGTTAAATTTTTTCGAAAACCCATAAGGCCCGTGGCGCAAAAACTGCATGCCAACGCACAACCAGCCTGCGATGAGACGCAAGCGCTCCACAGGCCCGGTTTGGGCGACATCAGCACGGTTTCAATGCGCGCGCCCTTGTTTAAAGACACCAACGCTTTATGGCAACTTCCGTCCGCCGATGACAATACTCTATCCGGAGAAAAAGAAAGAACCGGCATCTCGCGCCCAAGCCGGTCACGAAGCCCTTGGGGCAGCGTCGTCACTTCTTGATATGACTCAATGCCCTTGCAGATCTCTCCAATAAGCTGCCGGCCGCGGTAAGCCGGCTCTCCCCAATCTCTAAAAATCGATATAACGCGGTCGGGATTCATATTTTGAGGTGTCCGGAATCAAGTTTTAGCCGTCAGCCAATAAAAATTGGGCGCGCATTTCCACTGTTGACTGACTGCTGGCTGCTGAACTTTTACAAACGCGCCGATGCTCTTTCTTCGCGCTCGGTTTCGACTTCGGCCATGGCGCGGCCGCGATAGCCTGGGTGCAACGCCAGAACAGGCGCCGGTTGAGGCCCCCGGATGCGGTCCAAAAAAAGATAGCTGATCAAAAATCCGACAAAAGCTCCCCATGAGGCGCCAAAAACCATAAATCGCTTAGTCGGTGCCGGGGCCTTGGATTCAGGGAGAGACGAACTGCTCACTAAACGAAGGTCGGCAAAACGCATCGCGCTGACAAGCTCGGCCTCGCTCACTTTGCCGAAAATCATTTCGTTTTGCTTTCGGGCGATTTCCAAATCCTTCTCCAGGGAGGCCTGTTTAGCCCGAAATTCATTAACCTGAACCTGAAGCTCGGTCACCTCTTTGCTTAAACGATCCACAATCTGTTCAAGCATTTCTTTTCTCGGTTTTTCGGTAGCCAGGGAAATCGTCGTGTCTTTCACTTGTTTGCTGAGCTTGGCATAAATGGGATTTACCACTCCCGTCACATTGCGAATATCCGCCATATATTTTGAAATGGTCACCGTATCTTCGGGTCTTCTTTCCAATTTTTTAAGCAATTTGGCCTCGATGCGAGATCGTTCTTGGCCATCGCTTAGGGCGCGCAGCGCCGGCTCGTCCCGTTCTTCTCTGAGCGCCAAATCCATAATGGCCGGCAGGGTCGCCTCCATGGCGCTCATGGACGCCTTTGTTGTCTCGAATTCTTTAATATAGCCCAACAAAAGTTCATTTTTAGCGGCCAGTTCCGTACTCTTAAGCTCATATTGATACGACCTTTTCAATTCAATAATTTTGGCCTCAAGGTCCGCTGTTTCCTTTTTACTCTTGTTATACTGGGTCCAAAAAAACGACTTGCCTTGCTGATACTGCTGGCTGTTTAAATCCGTCAAAAATTCAATGACGGTATTGGCCCACGCGTTGGCTGTTTCATAAGCGATGTAAGGATCGGCATGAGCAGCCTCGATTTGAACAAGATTGGTGGGACTTACATGTTCGACTTTGGAAAAGGACCCCACTTCTTTGATTCCTTGTCGCAGCATTTTTTTCCGGACGGCATCGCGCACTTGAGGCGATTTAATCAACGTTTTATAGGTCAACAGCGTCGCTTTTTGCTCGTCCTCGCGGCGCTTTTGATCATCAAGCATCTGCGCCTCATTAGCCCTCTTGCTTGTTTTAGTCTCAACGATGTCCTCTTTTTCGTGAACGTCATCCGCCCTCTCTTTTTCCTTAGCCCGGCCGACGACGGTATTGTCTTGGGTTAATGGCTCCAAAACAAGCCTCATGGGCGAAGGCATCATTTCAAAAATCGCCGAGGCCACGTAAACATTGGGCTGAAAAAATGGAGCCACTCCGTAACCGATGCTGCCGCCGACAAATGCCCCGGCCAGCACCAAGGGGGTGTGGCGCAAAAACAGGGCCATTTTGGAACCTGCCGATCCAACGGCGCGGCCCGCCGCCATCAGCAACTGTCCAGCGTCAAATGAAACAACTTGCTCCTGATATCCATTTTTTTCTTCGCGCATAAAATGATGACTCCTTAACTCTCTGTTCTAAATTCGCCCGTTTTTATTAATGATATTGAGTCAATTATACCATGATCCCCCCATCAATATCCCCGTCTTAAAAATTGCACCCCTTGTTTTATTCCCGATAAGCATAGATTAAGCGCCCGCCACCGGCCGGTTAGCAAACGCCGGCCGAATTTCAAAAAAATAAACGCCGCCAAAGACGCCGCGCCGCCTTCGCGCCAATGCTTCCAGAAAAAAATAAATCCGCTCCGGGCATGATGAAATTCCGCGATGGGGCTGCGAATTCCTGCGGTGGCGCCCCCCTTGTGGTAGACAGCCGCCTTTGAAGCGCAATCAATCTGCCAGCCATGTCTTGACGCGCGCAATGATAAATCAGTGTCTTCCCAATATAAAAAAAAATCCTCATCTAAAAGTCCGATGTCCTCCAGCATCTCCTTTCGTGCCAAAAAACAGGCCCCATTAATGTAACGAAACGGGCGTTTGGGATTATCGAATTGTTGGTCAAAGTGCCGCGTGATCCCCAGCCAAAAATTCACATAACCGCCGCCTGCGCATTGAAGTTGCCGGCGGTCATTGTCTTGATAAATCATGGCTCCCACCAATCCCAACCTGGAATCTTTCATGGCCGTTTCCATCATTATTTTTAATGAATCCGATTCGACCGTGACATCATTGTTCAAAATCCACACGAAAAAGGATCCTTGCTTTAGGCTATAGCGAATCCCGATATTGTTGCCGCCGGCATATCCTAAATTTTTCTCCGTAGTAATCAAAACTAGAGCATCGGACGGGGACCGCCGGCATAAGAGTTCTTCGGAGTCGGAGAGCCCCCCCGATAAGGCCGCATCACGGTCATAGCGCACCAGCAAACGCTTGCTGGCCCACTGGCTAATTTTATTTAGAGAATCGTCACCGGACCCATTATCAACAACCACCATTCGGTACGATGGATAATCAAGTCGGCGCACTGAATCAAGGCATCGGATGGTATCATCCCCATTTCTATAATTGAGCACTACGATAGCGACAAGAGGTTCCATACTTTAAGATTTTTGCTATTTTTGAGGCCTAAAAATCATAAAATAAATTTTTTAACAGTCCCTTGCAAAAAATCTTCATCTTCTTCCTATTGCTATCATTATCATTAACTCTGGACCTATGGGCGGCCAGCTCAACGACGCCCAATAATCTTCGCATCATCAACGTCAGCACCAATAGCGCCGGTCTCAATTTTCGTGAACGCAATAGCGGCAATGTCACCTACACCCTGATTGCTTCCACCAACAGCTCGCTCGGCCCCGTATTCTCCAGCGGGACTTTTACCGATGAGGCCAGCGCCAACAACAAAATAACATCGGGAACGCTCGCCAATCTCTTAACCAACACACGCTATTGGCTTTCTGTCAACGCTCAAAAAAGCGGTTCTAGTTCCAGCTCCTTTGCCACAGCCGTTGCCACCGTCACCTTGTCTCCAAGCGTGGACCCGGCCTTCTCCTGGGTAGCCGTCACCAGCGCGAGTCTTTCCTGGACGCCGGCTTCGGGACTGGTTTCCTCCTACCTGCTGGAAGCCGCCACCGCCTCCGCTTTCTCTTCA
>JACQPE010000127.1 GCA_016207685.1 Elusimicrobiota bacterium
CGTTGCGGGCCAAGTGAAAACAAGGCTGTGCCCCCCTACGCAGCCCCGCAGACAGAGCTGCGGGACCCTGGAGCGTTGGAGACGCGAAGGGAGCTTCGAGGGACGCCTCTCGTCCCTCAGGGACTCGGTAGGTCCCAGCCCTCTGGGCTGGGGCTCGACCCGCCAGGGGCGGGACCCCGGCAGCCCTCCCTTGCGTCCTGAACAGGCAGCCGGCCTTTATGTGGCTTTTGTCAAAGATACCCTAGCGGCTGTACGCAAAATTCCTGGGGCAGAAGTAGCCCCCCGCTCGCAGCCCTTGGAACAGAGTCCAAGGACCCCGAAGCGCCGGTGGCGCGAAGGGAGCTCGGGGGGACAGCAGGCCCGCCAGCCCCCGCTATGCGGAGCTTCGGGGGACGCTGGCCCGCCAGAGGCGGGTCCCCAGCAGAGGCGGGCGCCCCTGCTAGAAATAGCCTATGCAGCCGCCACGTCACACCCGAACCTAAAATGGTTGGAGGATACAGTCCCTGTTCCATTCTTTTTACAGCACGGGGCTGATCTGGGAAGTCGCTTGACCAAAGCATTTAAACACGCTTTCCAGTCTGGCGCCAAGAAAGTGATTATTATCGGCTCTGATACCCCTCATCTTGATCCTAAAGATATCAGCGAGGCGTTTAACTTGCTTGGGTCGCGTGACGCGGTTCTGGGTCCAGCAAAAGACGGTGGCTACTACCTCATTGGTCTTAAGAGTCCCAACCCCGCTCTTTTTAATGGCATCTCCTGGTCAACTTCGCAAGTTCTTAAGCAAACACTCGAACGTATCAATCATCAGAAACTTTCCTTGGGACTGCTTCCGAGTTATAGCGACATAGATACTCCGGCTGACTTGGAAATGTTGGAAAGGCTTTCTCGCAATGGCCACGCCAATAAATTTCTGTGCACATCGCAAGCGCTGCGGGGCCTTAGAGAATTCAAATGAAACAAAACGACCTCGCTAAAACGGAATATTTGCGTCGGCTCTACCGAAGGACGAGCCTTTTTTACGATGTGCTGGATTGGCCATTTGAGCATTTCCGGTACAAACGATTAAGGCCAGAATTATGGAAGGGTTTGAGCGGCCGGATTTTGGATCTAGGCGCCGGAACTGGCCGCAACGCCTTTTATTATCCGAAAGATACGGATGTGGTGACGGCGGATTTAAGCCCCGAAATGCTTGAGCGGGCCCGGCGTCGCATCGAGGCATTGGGGCGCAAGCCGCATATTGTGGTTGCAGATGCCTTGAATCTTTGCTTTAAGGACCATGATTTTGACGCATGCGTCAGCACCTTTCTTTTTTGCGTTCTGCCTGATGAGCTTCAGGCCCGCGCGTTAAAAGAAATAAAACGCGTGCTTAAGCCCGGAGGCAAAATTTTCGTCTTGGAATATGTCTACTCGCGCAACCCTTGGCGGCGCTTATGGATGAAACTTATGGCTCCATTGGTCGAAGGACTTTTTGGCGCGCGATTTGACAGGAATACCGATCAACATTTTTTAGAAGCCGGTTTTAAAATGGCAGAAAAGCGGCTTGTGTTTTCGGATATGATTTTGCTTTTTGTGGGAGAGGCGTAACATTTATGCGCTGGGGCGTACTTATTACAGGAGGGATTGACAACCCATGAAGCCATTCTTGCCGCAAGGCAATCTTTTTATTGCGACTGTCGTGATTGCAGTGTTTTTGGCTGGTTTTGCCGGCGCTAAAGTTACATTCGGTCAGGAGCCGCCATCAAAAATTAACATTGATTTTTTTCCTGGTGACATAGAACCCGAAGGACTTCCTAAGGGTTGGAAGTCGCTTTTCTTTAAGAAAATCAAGAAGCATACGCTCTATAGCGTCGAGGAGGATGCGGGAAATTACTTTGTTAAAGCCATGAGTTCCGGATCCGCTTCGGCTATTTTAAAGGAAGTCTCTTTTGATTTGACGGCCTATCCTATCCTCACCTGGCGCTGGAAGGTGGAAAATATTCTGCGCGAGGGGAATGCCTTGAAAAAAAGCGGCGATGATTATCCGGCCCGCATCTATGTCGCTTTTGCTTATAATTCAAAATTGGCAACGGCCGGTGAAAAAATTAAATACGGCCTTGCTAAAAAAATCTATGGTTCTTACCCGCCGTTTGGGGCCTTAAATTACATCTGGGACAACAGGCTTCCCATCGGCATAGCCGTGGACAATGCCTATACGGATAAAGCAAAAATGATCGTTGTGGAAAGCGGTCCAGAAAAAACAGGACAATGGATTAAGGAAAAAAGAAATGTCTATGAAGATTTTAAGAGACTTTTTAAGAAAGAACCGCCTCAAGCGGCTTTCGTGGCCCTCATGGCTGATACGGATAATACCGGAGAGTCGGCTACGGCCTACTTTGATGACATCGCCTTTGAGCCGGTTATAAACACTGTCGGGGAGAAAAAGGGCCGGCACTGATGAAAATCAAAGGCGCTTTATCGTTTTTTGCCGCATTAATGCTCATCGTCGCGTTCAAATATTTTAATGTCGGGTCCTATATGGAAATCATTCTTGCGCGAATCCAGGGTCTGGGGCCAGGGTCGCCTGTTATTTTTGTGGTTATCTATATAGCCGCCTGCGTCTTTTTTGTGCCCGGTTCGATACTTACCCTGGGAGCCGGGGCCATCTTTGGAGTCGTTTGGGGAACGATTTATGTTTCCGTTGGCTCCATGCTAGGCGCTACGGCTGCTTTTTTGATCGGACGTTACTTGGCACGGGGTTGGGTGGACCGCAAAGCGCGGCAGAGTCCTAAATTCGCGGCGGTTAGCGCCGCTGTCGCCCGGGAAGGCTGGAAAATCGTAGGGCTTACCCGGCTCTCGCCGATATTCCCATTTAACCTTTTGAATTACGCTTTTGGGATTACCGAAGTCAAGCTGCGTGATTATGTTTTGGCTTCCTGGGTGGCCATGCTGCCTGGCACACTGATGTATGTTTATATTGGATCACTGGCCGGCAGCTTAGCCAATTTAGGTTCTGGGAGGCATAGCCGGACGTCGGGCGAGTGGGCTCTTTATGTCGTGGGGCTTATCGCCACGGTGATCGTGACCGTTTATATCACTCGCATTGCTCGATCCGCTTTAGAACAAGGAACCGGGATTGGTTCCAATAAAAATCAGAAAGTCAAGGAGGAAAACTAAACAATGACAAGAATCGCTATTGCTGTTGCGGCGCTGCTTGCGATCGCGCATCTCAACGCCCAGGAGCATCCTAAAGAGCATCCGACCGGAGCCGCACCATCGGCCGCAGAGGAACACCCCAAGGAACATCCCACGAAGTCATCGGCATCGGGAAAAGAGGAGCATCCTAAGGGCAAGGAACATCCTGAGCATCCCAAGGGGAAATCATCCCAAGCTCCTGAGGGCTCCAAAGCCTGGATGACGCAAATCCGCAAAGAGTACGACAATGCGGTCTGCGAAGTTTCAAAAGCCAAAACCAATGAGCCTTATATCATTCATGATGACAAGCTGGGCAAGGACTGGGAGATCAAACTCGTGCGTGTCCACAAGAAACGAATTGTGTCTTTGGGAAATAATCGTTTCTTCGCCTGCTCGGATTTCAAGTCCGTCAAAAAGGGCGAAAAGGATAAGCTGGACCTGGACTTTTTTGCAACGAAAAACCAAGACGGGACTTGGAACGTGGAAAAGGTCTTGATCCACAAGGTTAACGGCATTCCTCGCTATACCTGGAACGAAAAAAACGAGATGGCGCCGGCGAACAATTAAGGCCGGAATAACCAAATGAAGGTAAAAGGACGCTGGGCAGTGGGAGGCTCAATCTTCGCGGGAGGGCTCGTGGCGCTGGTGGTATACACCAGCGCCACGCCGACCTCGCGCCCTCGGACTATCGAGCTGGAGGAAAGAGTCAAAGTATCAGTCCCATTCCAGGCCAAGGAAATCCGTCTCTGGATTCCCAAGCCCCCAGATGACGTTTCGCAGTCAGTCAAACTCATCAACGTTGCATCACCCCTGCCCTATAAGATTGCCTCCGAGCCTGAGTTCGGCAATGAGACTGTATTCCTGAAGGCCGGCCGCTTAAGCCAGCCAGAACTTCAAGTGACGCTGCGTTACCAAATCACTCGAAGGCCGCAAGAGTCCTATCGTGATGGCAGGAAACCATCGGATGCGGATATCAAACCACGAGGCCTACTGGCGATCAATGATGAGATTCGACGAATAGCCAAAGAGCAGACAAAGGGAATCCTTGATCCTTTGGAAAAAGGCCGTTCCCTTTATAAATATGTCTTAAAACGCATGGCCTATGATAAATCGGGCAATGGATGGGGCAGGGGGGACTCCATCTACGCCTGCAGGATCGGAAAGGGCAACTGCACGGACTTTCATTCCCTCTTCATGGCCCTGGCGATGGCCAGCGGGATTCCGGCGCAATTTCAGATGGGGTTTTCTCTGCCGGAATCGCCCGGCCTCTGGCCGGCCGGCGTCCTTGGAGCTCTGCGGAAAGGGCTGCCCGAGATGAAAGAGGGAATCGTCAGCGGTTACCATTGCTGGGCTGAGTTCTATACGGAGAAATCCGGCTGGATTCCTGTGGATATTTCGGAGGCCTGGAAGAACCCTAAACGCGCCGATTATTACTTCGGCCATTTGGATACCAACCGCGTGCTGGTGAGCACCGGCCGGGATATCCGGCTTTCGCCATCTCAGAAAGGGCCGTTGCTTAATTTTCTCAATAGGCCCTATGCCGAGATAGACGGCAAACCTTTCTATGACATAGAGTTCACCCGTAATTTTAAGGAAATTCCTGGCCAATCATGAAAGAAGTAATTGTTGAGCCTTGGGACGAGCATAACAGGACGCTAATTTCTAGTGTTCACCCTGTTGGCTGGGTTAATCCAGAACCAGCGCCTCTCTATAATC
>JACQPE010000130.1 GCA_016207685.1 Elusimicrobiota bacterium
GGCGAGGGGTCAGGGGTGAGGAAAGAAGAATTTGAGAAATTTTTATTGACCGATGGGCTGCCGGATGTGGATTTGATGGTTCGCACGAGCGGCGAGTTGAGGATTTCTAATTTTTTTCTGTGGCAGGCCGCCTATGCGGAACTTGTTTTTATGGATGTGATGTGGCCTGATTTTCGCCGGGAACATTTGCTTCAAGCGGTCCTTGAATTTCAACAACGTGAGCGCCGTTTAGGCGCTGTCGGCCAAAAGATTTAATCGCATGCTCTTGCCGAGAGTTCTTTCGGCGGTGGTTGGGATTCCGCTCATTTTGGCGGCCATTCATTCCGGCGGTCTTGTTTTTTTTCTTCTGGTCCTTGTTGTTGCAATTTTATGCCTCAAAGAAACCTTTGATTTATTCCGGGTGATCGGATTTCAAGTCAGGACGATTCCGGGTTTTACTTTAGGCGTGATCATGTTTCTTCTCATCGCTTTGCCGGCACCGAGTGAACCACATGTTCAGAGTTGGGAAGCTCAGAAGCCGCTTTTGGCTATGGCCTTAACTCTTTCCGGCGTGCTTCTTGCATTTTGGGAGCTATTTCATGGAAAGAGCCGTTCGATGGCAAATGCCGCGGTCACGCTATTTTCGATGATTTTTGTGCTTTGGCCTCTATCTCATTTAGTTCTGTTGCGCGAGATTATCCCCTCGGGCAAGGCCTGGTGTTTCTTTTTATTTGTCGGAATTTGGCTCACGGATATCGCCGCTTATGCCATCGGCCGATTGATTGGCCGGCGTCCGCTCGCACCCAAGGTTTCGCCCAAAAAAACCGTCGAAGGCTTTTTCGGGGGCCTGCTGGGAGCCCTTCTGGCCTCCACGTTGTGCTGGCTGGCTTTATTTAGGGAATTGGGCGGGCGTTGGGATCGTTTGGCTGTAATAGGGATTATTACTCTTGGCGTGGTTGGCCAGCTTTCCGACCTTGTGGAGTCGGTTCTCAAGCGTGAGGCTAAAGTTAAGGACTCTTCGGAATTAATCCCCGGCCATGGAGGTTTTTTAGACAGATTTGATTCCTTCCTCCTGACAACGCCCTTGTTATACTATTATGTCATTCTTACATCCCCATGAAAAAACAAATTGTCGGCATTTTAGGGAGCACCGGCTCCATCGGTCAAAGCGCCTTAAGGGTGCTTTCGGCGCCGAGCGGAGGGAATTTTACGATCGGTCTGCTGGCGGCGGGCTCTTCATGGAAAGAGTTTGTCGGCCAGGTTAATCGGCAAAGCCCATTATGGATCTATTTGGACGATCCTTCGGCCCGGCGCCGGGCCATGAAGAAGTTAACGCCAATGAAAACCGCAGACCACGGCGTCTCCAAAGGCAGCCGCTGGCTTATCAATCGGGCTCAATTGCTTCGATCTTTAGCTCAGGATTCGTATGACCGGTTGGTTGTGGCATTATCGGATTTTGAGTTTGCGGCCCAGGCCTTGGAAAGCGCTCTGGGGCGGCGCGATCGGAAAATTGTGGTCCTTGCCGCTTCAAAAGAACCCATGGTGGTCATGGGGTCTTATTTCCGGTTCTTGGCTGAACGAAATGGGCATCAATTGATTCCCGTGGATTCCGAGCCCTCCGCTATTTTTCAGTGCTTGGGAGGAAATTTTAAAGGCGCCCAGGATATTCATAGGATTATTTTGACCGCAAGCGGCGGCCCTTTTTACCGCAATTCTGTGAAGCATGAATTGGTCACGCCCCAGATGGCGCTTCGGCATCCGACGTGGACCATGGGCCGCAAAATTACCATAGATTCGGCCACCATGGTGAACAAGGCCTTGGAAGCCATGGAAATTGAAGAATTATTCGGCCTTTCGTTGGATCAAATTAAAATACGGATTCACCCGCAGAGTGTGATCCATTCGATGGTAGAATTTAAGAATTCATCCGTTATTGCGCAGGCCGGTGTCGCGGATATGGCGCTGCCCATTCATTATGGGCTTTGGTGGCCCAGGGCGGCGTCTCACGCGTCGCCCGCGCGCCGGATTGATTGGGATTCTCTGCGGCGTTTGGATTTTGACGAACCTGACCTGCGGCAGTTCCCTTGTTTGGCCGTTGCTTTGGAGGCGGCTCGATTTAAGGGTCATGAGCGTTTTGTGGCGCGCTCGGCGTTTTTGGGGGCTGACGAAGCCTTGGTGCACCGATTTATCAATGGAGAACTTTCTTATGCGCAATTTCCTCTTGTCATGAGGAAGGCCGTTAACAGGGCGCTGGCGGTTTTTTCTTCAAAAAGTGTCAGGGAAAAAACTCTCAAAGCGGCTTTGGAAGTTTTTTATTGGGCTCAAGATTTCGTGAATCATTGGAATGGGCGCCTATTTGTTGATCGCCGCCAAGAGGTGAGCGCATGATTGTCGCCGTAAGCATTGCATTAGCTCTGGGATTTGTGGTTTTTGTTCATGAGTTGGGCCATTTTGTTTGTTGCAAGTGGCTGCGCATCAAGGTGCTTCGTTTTGCCTTCGGTTTTGGTCCGGAGGTGGCCGGGTTCACCAGGGGCGAAACTCGTTATTCGATCTGCGCTTTCCCATTGGGAGGATTTGTCAAGCCGGCAGGCGAAGATCCCGAGGAGGTTACCGGCGATCCCGATGAGTTTTTTTCAAAGTCGTGGGAAGCGCGCATCGCCGTGGCCCTGGCAGGCCCGGCCATGAACTATGCGCTCGCCTTGGGTCTTTTTTTATTGGTGTTTACGCTTTTTGGAACGCCGGAATACTCAAAAGGACCGGATATCGGCCTCGTGTTATCGGGGTCTCCCGCTCAAGATGCCGGCATGAAAACCGGCGATCGCGTGTTGAGAATTTTTTTCTCCGGTGATAATGCGGGCGCTGCGGTGGCGACATGGGAGGATTTGTCGGGATTGATCCATCGGCATCCCGATGAATCCATGCGTCTCTTGGTTGACCGCCAAGGAACGCAGCTTGAGGTTGGCTTGACGTCCAAAAAAGACCCTGCGCGGGGCATCGGGTTAATCGGCATCGCGCCGATGCTTATTTATCGAAAGGCCGGGGCCATCGAATCTTTCAAAATGGCCGGTTTTGAGCTTTACCGGTGGAGCGCCTCGAGCATTGTCTACATTTGGGAAAAATTACGTCATGGGGAAAAACCCGATTTAGCGGGACCCGTCGGCATCATCAGCATGATGAATCGCGCGGCGCATAGCGGAGCAGCGGAGTTTTTGGCTCTTTTGGCGGCGATTTCAGTTGCCATCGGGTTTTTTAATTTATTTCCGATCCCGATGCTGGATGGCGGCCATGTGGCACTGTACCTTTGGGAGGGGATCTCTAAGCATAAGCTCACCCGAAATTTTTTGATTCGCGCCAATACGATCGGGTTGGTCATATTGATTCCGATTTTTTTGTTCGCTTTTTACAATGATATCGAACGTCTTTGGTTGAAGCGCATGGCCAAAGTCAAAACCGAGTTTCAAGAAATCACAGCTCCGGTAAAACCATAAATGAGTTGCGAGTTGCGAGTTGCGAGTTGCGAGTTTGGAAAAGGGGCAACTTTTTTATTTTTCTTTTTGACTTGCAAATCGCAACTTGCAACTCGCAACTTTTTTTAATGAGATTCTCCCGCGCCTTCATCCCCACTATGCGCGAGGACCCTTCCGATGCCGACACGGCATCTAACCGGCTTCTTCTTCGCGGGGGCTTTATCCGCAAGGTGGCGAGCGGCATTTATGAATGGCTTCCGTTGGGTGTCAGGGTTTTGAAAAAAGTTGAGAGCATCGTTCGGGAAGAAATGAATGCCGCCGGCGGCCAGGAAACCATTTTACCGGTGGTGCAGCCCAAGGAGCTATGGGAGGAATCCGGACGTTGGGTCAAGTATGGACGCGAATTGCTGCGTTTTAAAGACCGCAAAGAAGCGGAGTTTTGCCTGTCGGCCACAGCCGAGGAGGTCATGACAACGTTGGTCGCGCATCATGCTAGATCGTGGCGGAGCCTGCCGCTCATGCTCTATCAAATCGGGATTAAATTCCGCGATGAAATCCGCCCGCGGTTTGGACTGCTGCGCGGACGGGAATTTTTAATGAAGGACGCCTATTCCTTTCATGCCGATGAAGCGGACGCCGAGCGGTATTACGAGGTCATGCGCTTCAGCTATTGCCGGATTTTTGACCGTCTTGGTCTTAATTACCGTCCCGTTGAAGCGGATTCCGGCGCTATTGGGGGAAGTTTTTCACATGAATTTATGGTGTTGGCCGAAACCGGGGAAGACGTGATCGCTTATTGCGACTCCTGTGCGTACGCAGCCAATTTGGAGCGCGCCGAGTGCCGGCCAATAAATGACGTCCAAAGTCCAAAGCCCAAAGCCCAAAGTCCTGAAGATGTGGCGACTCCGGGGAAATATAGCGTTGATGATGTGTCGGCCATGCTGGATTTGCCCAAGGAAAGGTTTATCAAGACCTTGTTTTATATGGCCGATGGGAAAATTCCTGTTGTTTGTCTTGTGCGAGGGGACCATGAGCTTAACGAGGTGAAATTGCGGCGGGTATTGGGATCCGATCAATTGCGCAAAATGGAAAAAGGTGAATATGAACGGCTTTGCGGCGCGCCGGTTGGATTTGCGGGGCCGCAGGGTTTGGCTGCCCATGCCAAGGCGGTTGATTCAATGGCGTTAATTATCGCGGACCATGCAGTTGCGGCGATTGCCGATGGAGTCTCCGGCGCCAATAAGAAAGATTTCCACATTCTGCATTTGAGTTATGGCAGGGATTTTAATGCCGATCGCGTCGCTGATTTGCGCCAGGCGCTGGCCGGCGACGCGTGTCCGCGCTGCGGCAAGGGAAAAATAGAGTTTTTGCGCGGCATTGAAGTGGGCCATGTTTTTAAGTTGGGGACCAAGTATTCCGAGCCGCTGAAGGCGCAATATTTGGACCGCCAGGGCAAGTCGCATCTCATGGTCATGGGAACTTATGGAATCGGCGTTTCCCGGATTGTGGCCGCGGCAGTTGAGCAAAATAACGATAAGCAGGGGATTTTATGGCCCAAAAGCATGGCGCCGTATGAGGTGGTTGTTTTAAACCTTGATCCGGAAGATGATCAAGTGACCGAGGCCGCGGAGGGCGTTTACCAGGAGCTTAAAGGCAGGGGTATTGACGCGGCTCTTGATGATCGCGATGAGTCGGCCGGAGTCAAGTTCAAAGATGCCGATTTAATGGGCATTCCGCTGACGGCGCGCATGGGTTCGCGTTCTTTGGCTTCGGGCCAAGTGGAGATTAAGCCAAGAAATGGCCAGGTAGCCAAAGTGCCGTTAGGTGAAACCATGGGCAAGGTTTGTTCTCTTTTGGATAACTATAAGCCGCAATAATCCGTTCCATCCATGAAGATTAACGATAAAGTCGCGCTGGTGACGGGCGCATCATCCGGAATTGGCCTGGCGCTATCTGAAAAACTTTTAGAGAAAGGCGCCCGCGTGGCTATCGGCAGCCGCAGCATTGACCACTTGGAACAAATAGCTTCACAATGGCTCCGCAAGCGGCCTGATTGGTCCGGACGAATCGCCCCGGTGATGCTTGATGTTCAAAGCGACCAATCGTGCCGCCGCGCCCTTTCGCAAATCAATGATTTGTGGGGCCGGTTGGACCTTTTGGTTAATAATGCGGGACATGGGGTTTATGGTCCGTTTTTAGCTGTTCCTTTGGAAGAGGCGAAAATTCTTTTTGACACTCATTATTTCGGTAGCTTAAGGCTGGTGTTGGGCTCGGTTGATCTCATGCGACTGAGCGGCGGAGGCATGATCGTGGCGGTTTCCTCCATCGCCGCACTGCGCGGCGTGCCGTGGATGAGTCATTACAGCGCGGCCAAGGCCGCGATCAACGCATTGTCGGATTCCATGCGCGTTGAATTGGCGCCTTATGGGATCCGCGTCCTCAACGTTATGCCCGGGACAACGCAGACGGAGTTCGGCAGCCGAGCCCGCTATTTCGGCGGACTCCAATTGCCGAGCATCGGGTTCGGCGGGCATTCGGCCGAAGAGGTGGCGCGTTGCATCGTGCAGGCCATTGAAGAGGATCGTCGGGAAGTCATTGTGGGCATATCCAACTGGTCTGTCTCGTGGCTTCGCCGGATATTGGCCCCGGTTATCGAGCCCTATCTATCCCGCTTGGCCGCTCCTTGGGATAAAAAAATTCCACTCGATCTATAACCAGGAAGTCTCCGTATCCGTCCCACCTTTTTTAAGATGATTTTTTGACGATCTGACAAGAGGGGAAGTTGGCACTACATGCGCTTTGGCGGCTAACGAGAAAAAATGTCCGAGGAGAGAGGGAAAAACGGAAGGCTAAAAGAGGCTACTTTAACGAGCCAAGTGCGGAAGTTGGGTTAGAGTGAAAAGAGGTCTGGATTCCGGCTGTAGCCTGCCCCGTGCTTGGATACGGGGCCGGAATGACGGCCCTTCTTTTTTTCACAAAAATTTGCCATGAGCCTTTTTTATAGGCAAGCCCAGGGTAAGGCTGTTATTTTTTCATGGAGGCGCATGGGTTGCGCGTTCCGGCAAATCATGTAGCCATGGTTTGCGGTTTTGGGATTCTCATTCAAAAAAACGAGCAAATGCTTGGCGTCTTTAATGGCCGGATGCTGGGTCCATTTGACTTCAATGGGGATAAGCCGCCCGTTGATTTCAACAACGAAGTCAATTTCAGCCCCATCTTTGGTGCGCTGGTAGTAAAGGCGTCCTTCTCCCAGGTATTGAAGGCGCTTCCATAGTTCGATTCCAACCCATTGTTCGAAAATTGGCCCTGGGTTGGCCTTGATGATATCGGGTGATGGGACAAGGCCGGCCGCCGCGTGCCGCACGCCAACGTCAAAAATAAAAAATTTAGGCGTTGAGAGAATATTTTTTCGAGGGCTTTTAGTATAGGCGGAAATTTGAAAACCCACAAACATGTCTTCCAGGAGTTGATAATAGGACTTAACGGTGGGCTGGGAAATTCCAGTTTCTTGGGATATGCCGGCGTAGTTGAGAATTTGTCCCGATTCAGCAGCGGCCAGCTGAAGGAATCTAACAAAAGCCCCCCAGTCTTTAATTGTCGCTTCGCGTCTAATCTCCTCCTCAAGATACACAACGGCGTAAGATTTTAACAGGGCGGATCGGTCTTCGAGGTTGGGCATGGCAGCAATAGCTGGAAGCTCCCCGTAGGCCAAACGATGATAAAGGTTATCGGAGGGAAATGGTTTTGGGTCAGCGGCAGCTTTGGGCCAACTAAGAGGCAGGGGGGAGGCGCAGTTTGCTTTTTTATCCGGCGCCGGATGCTCGAGAAGGGTCAGGGGATAAAGACGGTGCAGCATGCTGCGTCCGGGAAGGAGGTTGGAGCCGCTGCGCCGCAGCCTTCTTGCGGAACTGCCGCATAGGATAAATCGCCACCTGGTTTTGTCCTCATCATAAAGCGATTGGACGGCATCGAAGATCACCGGTGCGTTTTGGGCCTCATCCACAAAGACAAACCAAGGCTTTTTTTGGGGCGCCAGCGCGCGGCACTCGGTTATGAAATCTCCGGGATGCGCCAGGTATCGCGACCGCTCTTCGGGATCGGCCAAATTGACGCGCCGGGCGTCCGGCGGCAAGAGGACGCGTAGCAGGGTGGACTTCCCCGTTTGCCGGGCGCCAAAGACCAAATGGACGTAGGGGCGCCGCAGCTTTTGGGCCAGGACCGAGGAATACCACCGATCAAACACATATTTAGTATACATCGCCTAAATATAAAGTCAAGTTTATATTTCTCATCTATAAAAATTGCCCATGGCGGGCTCATCGGGGCTAATTTAAAAATCTGATACACTCGACTTGATGGGTTTTGAACTTAAGGAAAGCGTCGTTAAAGGCATTGTTGGCGCCGCCTTGAAGGAAGATGCCGCCCGAAATGATGTGACGTCGCGGGGGCTTTTCAACGGGAGCGAGGAGGCTCGCGGCGCCGTTATTTTTAAGGGACAGGATGGGATTTTTTGTGGCGGCAATTTTGCGCGCGCCGCGTTTCGGGAAATGGACCGGCGCGTGAGATTGGCCGGATTGCTCCCGGAGGGACGCCGAATTAAAAACAACGATAGCGTCTTAAAAGTTCAGGGACCGGCCTCCTCTATTCTTGCCGCTGAACGCGCAGCGCTTAATTTTTTGGGCCACTTGTCCGGCATTGCGAGGTTAACCCGCCGTTATGTTGATGTCGTTGCTCCAGGGTCAAAGGCTGTGATTAGCGACACGCGAAAGACCCATCCCCTGCTGCGCCTGCCGGAAAAGTATGCCGTGGCCGTGGGCGGCGGATCGCCGCATCGAATGGACCTGAAATCTATGGTCATGGTCAAGGACAATCATTTTGCCGTTTTAATGCGTCTTTATGGATTAAAATGGCCACGCGTGCTGGGGCGGCAGGTCCAACGCTGGCGCTCTAAGGGGTTGGACGTTGAAATGGAAGTTGATGAATTGAAAGATTTAGGAAACGTGATTGAATGCGAACCGGATTGGATCATGCTGGATAATTTTGGTTTGAAAACTCTTAAACCGGCGGTTCAGAGAATTCGAAATTCCCGGCATCCTATTAAAATAGAAATCTCCGGTGGTGTTCGTTGGGATCATATTTCTACGATCACGCGCCTCGACATTGACCGAGTGTCCTGCGGCGCCGTGACGCATTCGGCTGCGTTCGCTGATTTTAGTCTGGAACTTGGTTAATTTCCAGGTCTAAATTTTCCTCCAGATGATCTTCGGGGTTTTTCGGTTTCCATGAGTCCAGTGTATTGGCAATGGCGTTCATGAGTAGACGCAATCTTTCCGGATCGGTGCGTATGTCGAAATTAATTTCGGTATGAATAAAATCGGAACCCATCTTCCACGTTGAAATTCCCTGAACATTTTCTCTGGCGCCTAGTTGCTTACAGGCAATGCCGTCAAAGAGACAGGGATGAAAACCGATTTCCAGGAGATCGCGAACAACTTTTTTTTGCAGATCAGTGGGAGACGGCACCCCGGCGGAAACGACGATTTCACCGTATCTGGGGTAGTTCTTTTGATTAAATCCGTGAGGCTGATAAACAATAATTCCCGGCTCGAGCAATCGTTGATGAATAGCCTGAAATACGCTTCCTGGCGAGCGGGCAACATCCGCTGACCCATCGGAATTTGCCTGGCGGTGAGCCCCGGCGATCATTAAGGCAACGGCCTTGCCGGTGCGAAATACCTCAACGGCTGCCTGGTCCGTATTGATGTCAAATAGGGGGTGCGGCGCTTCCGCGATAATATGTCCGGGGGAATCCGGAGCAAAAAAATAAAGCCCCCAAGCGCGCTGCCAGGAACCATTGGGATTGCGTTTTTCAAAAAGCATGATCGAGCGTTGGGATGATGACCTGTCATTGAAGCGGATGATCTCATAGCCATGCCGGCTTGCGATATCTGCCGCTTGATCCAAATCATTAGCCATAATTAATGAGGCCACGGAAGACATTTCAGCTATTTCACCATCTGTCGGCTGATCATAAGCCTCGGATGCCCTCCGTGGAATGGCCGATACGAATTGTTGGACCAGGATGGCTAAATCCGCGACTTTTTCTGGAATTTCAGCAAGGAGATTATTAGAAGGCGTTAAAGAATATAAGCCCACGAATCCAAAGGTGACTAAGTATCTAAAATAGTTCATCGCAAGAATCCCTCTGTAATTATTTAGCAGGCGTTGGCGGCAATTTCACCTGGGGCGTTCGGGAATTTTATGGTGTCGTTTGGTCGCGGAATTTGAGGCCAAGCTCAAGATCATCGGTCCAAATTCCTGTGGCGCCTTGATTGATGATCCAGGCCATATCCTGCCAGGAATTGCCGATGCCCCCGCTCACTTCGGCGCCGGCTGCTTGCGCTTGGGCTATTTCGGTTTTTAATCCAACCCAAGGGCTTGCAGTCTTAAAGAATAGGCGATTAATCCAATTCCAATCCCAGCCTATGCAAAGGGACCGGGCCCCTGTTTGTTTGATCTTTTCCAAAAATTTCCAAGGGTATTGAGGCATGAGGCTGATGTGAAGTTCCGGGAAATGATTTTTAACGAATTCAAGCTCGCGAGAATAGGGGTCGTAAAATCCCAGGATGCGGCATCGTTCGCGCACGAAGGGCTTCAGCGCCGAAATTTCTTTAGCGAGGCGCTCGGTTAGAGACCGCGACGCAGTATGAAGATCAAAAAAACACTCGATATGGGAATGGAGGTTTAATAACTCGAGCACTTCGTGCAGATGGGGAATCTGGTGCCGGTCCAGAATTTTAATTTGGCGCAGCTCTTTGAAATTGAGCCGGGAAACCAAACGGTTGTCATGGGCTAGCCGCCTAAGATCATCATCGTGAAAGATGATGATTTCACCATCGGCGCTCAATTGAACGTCAAGCTCGACGCCATCGGCGCCCATCTGCGCTGCCCGGCGTACGGCATCGAGAGTATTTTCGGCTGATGTTTGCGCCCCGCCTCGATGAGCGAAGATTTTCATTTTAACCTGTAATTTTACCGGGATTCATGATTCCTTTAGGGTCCCATTGATTTTTAAGATAGCGGTGATGATTAAACCAGCGCATGGGATAACCGTGGAATTTCCACGGGAGCTTGGCGATGCCTAATCCATGATGGTGGTTGATGAGGCCTCCGCTCGCGATGCAGGTTTCCATGGCCGTTGCCCATAGCGTTTCGTAAAGCTTAAGCGTGTCGGTCTCGGTTTTTTTTCTTCCGGCGAAAATCACATAGAGGCAGGCGCCGTCGTTGTCAAAATGCGAGAGGTGACCCATGGTCATGGCCAGGGGTGAACATTGATTGATAATATTGCGGTAGAGTTCCGGCAAGCGCTCCCATGAGGCCCACATGTCCAGCGTGTCCACAAAACAGCCCACCCGCCGCAGGGAAAGAATTTTTTCGATATTCCATTGGAATCGCCGTTGGTTCCAGGAGCGAGCCGGAGCTTCTTGGGTTTTGATCTTGGACTTAACGGCTATTTTTTGAGTTTCATCCCAGAGTGATCGTTGGTGCGGTTCAAATATCGCGATCAAAAGCCATTCGCTGTTGATCAATCCCAGGGGCTCGAGCCATTGGAAAATTTTGGGGTATTGCAGGGCGCGCGCTTGCCACTTGAGTCTTGAATCGTTCCCGTTTTGATGATGGCGCTTGCCGGCGAGCGAACTTGTTTTGGTTTCCAGGGGATCATAGAGGCGCAGAACCGGAGGGCGGATATCACGGCGGATCACGTTGCGTATAAAAGCAAGCGCTTCGTTGAACCGCGGGAAACGACAAGAGAAATAGAGGGCATTCTCATCTTGGCGCTTGACTTGGATTTGAGCGCTTGTAATGACGCCCAATGTTCCTTCGCTTCCCAAAAGATCACCAGCGGGAAGATTTTTGACGTTGCCATCGGGAAAAACGCAGCGGATGTTTTCAACTTGTTCACCAATGCCGCCATAGAGCGTTGACATCTGGCCGAAAGATTTGGTGCTGATCCATCCTCCCAAGGTCGAAATATCCAAAGAGGCGGGAATGTGCATGAGCGAGTAGCCTTGCTGTTGAATGCCTTGCTCAAGGGCACCGCCCAGGATACCGCCTTGGGCGGTGACCAGAGCCCCTTCGCCGTTGGGTTTGACCTCTTGAATTTTGTTTAAGCCCAGCATATCGAGGACGAGTGAATCTTGTTTTAAGGCCATAGCAGCGCCGCAAACGCCGGAGCCGCCGCCGCGCGGGACGACCGCAATGCCGCGCTCTTGGCACCATTGCAGGAGAGGCGCGATATCATCTTCCAGGGCCGGTCTGACAGAGATGACCGGCGTGTGGCAATCCCTGCGCGACCGTTCCCACCAGAGAGTCTGCCCCCACCAGTCGCGGTTAAATTTTTCCCTGGCGGCGTCATCCGGAAAAATCGTCGCGGGCGACAGAATTTTTTTGAGATCTTGATCCAATGCCGTAGCGTTGTTCATGGCGCGTCTCCATAGGTGGCATAAAACGTTTGAATACCGGATTGCCGGGTTCGTCCTATTTTTACAAGAAAATGGCGCCCAGTAAAATATCCTAGACGTACAAGAGAATAGAAGAGGGAAAATATTTTGTAAACTGTCAAATTTTTGGAATGATGCCGAAATTTAACGGGAGAACCGCTCCCCGGAGCGCTCTTAAGCAGGCTTTCCGCCAGATCAAGAGTTTCCTCCGCCATCTTGCGAAATACCGTCATTTTGCCACCGGTGATCGTTAGAAGGCCTTCAATTCCATCAAGGGCACCATGGTTGAAAAGGCGGTAATCGCGCGTTAAAAAGGCGCCGGCGCCTTTTTGCCGGAGAATGGGGCGCACGCCGCTGATAAAACGCGCCTGGGTCAAGTTCGTGCCGGGGAATATATTTCGCGCCGCATCGGAGAGCCTAACCATTTCTTCTCCGGTGACGCGGCATTCTTGGGGCGCGCCTGGGAATGGCTCATCGGTCGGGCCGATCCAAAGCGATTCGCCTTTAGGATAGGCGCCTATAAATCGTCCCGTTGAATCTTGAAACAAGACGGCGTGGCGCACGTTTTGACGCGGGATGATCATGTGGGAGCCCCGGCGCAGCGTTAGTTGGACCGATGAGGTTCCGGCTAAGGCCGCAGTGGCTTGAGCCCAGGGCCCTGTGGCATTGATGACCATTCGGGCCGGAACGTCAACTTTCGGGAGCAACCCTGATTTGACAACGGCGACGCCTGTGATTCTATTGTTTTCACGGGTAAAGTTGACGATTTTGGCCTGACTTTCCCAAGCGGCGCCCCGCTCACGGGCTCCATTAAGCAAAAACATGACCAGTTCGCGGGGATTCACATTCCATTCGTCAAAGGTGAGAGCGCCAAGGAGACCGGTTTTTTTAATGCCCGGCTCTATTTTGAGCGTTTCTTCTTTGGAGAGCCGCACATGGGCGCAGCCCCCTTTAAGCGCCGAGACGCCGTCATAGGCCTCGATCACGGTTTCGATGAGTTCGGGGCCGGTCCATTGGCATTTAAACGCGGGCCATAAGAAAATTTGTCTTGAAAGCAAATGAGGCGCCAGGCGGCGAACCTGCGCCGCTTCTTGACAGCACAGGCGCGTGGTGGGAAAATCATAAGGCAGGTAGCGCAGGCCGCCATGAATCAGGCCGCTTGAAATTCCGGTTGTTTGGCCGGCGGGCTCACGCATTTCAAATAGCGCCGCTTTGAGTCCCCGACGCGTCGCTTCCCAAAGGATGCCGGCTCCGGTGATGCCGCCGCCGATGATCAAGATGTCAAGCATGGGGCGGCATTTTTGCAGTTGGAAGTTTTTCTTGCCAGAGTAACAGCAGCAGAGAAAATTCAAAAAGAACAACCATGGGAATCGCCAGAAACAGCTGGGAAATAATGTCGGGCCCGGGTGTCAACACAGCGGCTGCAACGACAATGCCCAAATAAACCATTTTGCGGTAACCCCAAAGGCGGACATAGTTGACGATTCCAAGGCGTCCTAAAACTAAAATGACAATGGGCATTTCAAATGTCAGGCCAAAAGCGATCCCCAGAAAAAGAAGAAATTGGAGCACGGAATTAACCGTCATCATGGGGCGCAGGCCGTCCCCGCCGAAGCCCAGCAGAAACCTGATGGCTTTGGGTCCCACGACAAATAGCGCCAGGGAGACGCCGCAAGTTAATAAGAAATATGACAGCGGCATGAACAAGCGCAGGAGGCGGCGTTCGGGATACGTTAACCC
>JACQPE010000123.1 GCA_016207685.1 Elusimicrobiota bacterium
CATGTGCCGCGCGCGCGCCAGGACACCGACGCCAGCGGGCTGTAATTTATCATTGATGGCTGCGGCAATTTGTCTGGTCAGCCGTTCCTGCAGTTGGAGCCTGCGCGAGAAAATTTGGACAATGCGCGGAATTTTTGAAAGCCCGATGATTTTTTCTTGAGGCATATAGCCGACGCTCACGCGTCCGTGAAAAGGCAACAAATGATGCTCGCAAAGCGAATAAAAACTGATGTCGCGCACAATAACCATGCCGCTGTGTTCTTGGGCTGGATAGACGGCGCCATTGACGACGGCGTCAATATCTTGAGCATAGCCGCTTGTTAATTCCGAAATCGCTTTGGCAAAACGTTCCGGCGTTTTTTTGATGCCTGTCCGATGCGGGTCCTCTCCGATCAGGGAAAGCAGTTCCCGCGCCACATCAGGGATTGAGCGCGAACGCAAGGAAGATTCAATTTTTTGCGGGCTTGAAATATTATTCATGCAAAAGCTTTCCTTCGCTCTTCGGTGAGCGCAATGAGTTCTTTGGGTAAAGCGAAAGTCACGTTTTCTTGTTCAAAAGAAATCTCCTGAACTCTCCAGGCGCGCGACCGAAAATAGGCAGCCACTTCTTGAACAAGCGCCTCGGGAGCGCTGGCGCCGGCGGTTAGGCCTAGGGCCGTTTCATTTTTCCAATCCGATTCTTTGATGTCGTTGACGGAATCAATCAGTCGGCTGGGAACCCCCAGGCTTTCAGAGAGCTCGCGCAAGCGGTTTGAATTCGAGCTGTTTTGAGAGCCAATCACATAAAAAAGGCTGACACGAGTTTGCTCGATCAATTTTTTAACCGCGTTTTGCCTGTTAG
Source organism: Elusimicrobiota bacterium (assembly GCA_016207685.1). Taxonomy (GTDB): domain Bacteria; phylum Elusimicrobiota; class Elusimicrobia; order JACQPE01; family JACQPE01; genus JACQPE01. The sequence goes on from JACQPE010000123.1 coordinate 842, forward strand.
TGGTGGCGTAGCAAATGTCTTCCTTGGGTGGAAATTCCAGATCAGGCAAGCGATCTTGAAGCGCCAGGATAATGCGCTTTGTGTCATCAATGGAAAGCGTCGTTTGAGTCAAAACCACGGTTTTGCCTTTCGGCAGCGCGGCTTCGCGCGCTTCGGACTCGGTTTCAATGATTTGAATTTTTTCCGGCGCTTCCCCTAAAACGCCGATGGCTTCTTCGTGGTTTCTGTGTCCAACATAGAGAATGGAGTAGCCTTCATTGATATAACGATTAACCTCAAGATGCACCTTAGTGACCAAAGGGCAAGTGGCGTCAATGATATTGAGGTTCCGATTTTGGGCATGCCGCTCGACTTCGGGGGCAATGCCATGGGCTGAAAAAATAACCGTTTGCCCATTGGGAACCTCATCAACCTCATCTACAAAAACAACGCCTTCTTGGAAATAATGTTCGACCACTGTTTTGTTATGCACGATTTCCCTGCGCACATAGATGGGCCGGGACCGATGCTTCAGAGCCGCATCCACAATGCCGATGGCTCTCTCAACTCCAGCGCACCAGCCTCGCGGGCTGATGAGATAGAGCGTATGCCCCCTGGCCCCTGACCCCTTTTTGATCATAGGGCCAGGATATACTCCAGCAGCGTCCGGGCAATGGCTCCGGTGCCGCCCGGAACGCATGTGGGCGTTTCCGAATCGGTCCAAGCGGTCCCAGCGATGTCAAAGTGCGCCCAGGGTTTGGAGTCGACGAATTCTTCAAGGAACAGCCCCCCGATAATACTGCCGGGCTCGGCGCCGCCGCGCGTGGAAATGTTCGCCCAGTCCCCCACTTTGCCTTTGATGCGTTCTTTATACTCCGGCAGCAAGGGGAGTTGCCAGACTTTTTCCCCGGCTCGTTTGGAAGCTTCAAGCAGATCGCGGGCAAGCCGCTCATTGTTGGAGAGCAACCCAGAAATTTGATCGCCCAGGGCCACCACAACGGCCCCAGTCAATGTGGCAACATCAATAATGGCGTCAAGATTTTGTTTAACGGCGAAGGAAAGGGCATCGGCCAGAACAACGCGGCCTTCGGCATCGGTGTTCAAAATTTCAATGGTCTTGCCGTTATATGCCTGGATGACATCGCCCGGTTTGTAGGCGTTTTCACCGGGCATATTTTCCGTAAATGGAGCGAACCCGTGAATTTCGCTGGCGACATCCAACGCGTCGCAGGCGCGCAGGCAGGCCATGATCGTGGCGGCTCCGGCCATGTCCATTTTCATGTTGGACATGTGATTGCCGGTTTTGATATTAAGGCCCCCCGAATCGAATGTGATTCCTTTGCCCACCAGGCCGATGCGTTTTTTGGGCGCCCCTTTGGGTTTATAGATAAAATGCGTGAAAATGGGATCATGGACAGAGCCTGCGTTGACTCCCAGGATTGAGCGCATACCCATGCGCTCCAATTCCTGTTTTGAGTAGATCCGCACTTTGATGCGGCTTGATTCTAGGCCTTTGGAAATTTTGGCGAATTCCCGGGGACGCTTTAAGCTCGGTGGCTCGTTGATTAAATCACGGATAAAATTAATGGCTTGAGCATAAATGTCGCCCCTCTTTATTCCTCTTTTAGCCGCATCAATCTCTTCGGGACGCTCAACGACCAGAACGGTTTTTTTGAGAGTGAATTCTTTCTTTTTTTGTTCATCATCGGTTTTGTGCTTGACGTAGCGGTAGCGCCCCAGCAAAACGCCTTCAGTGACGGCTTGGGCCAGAGCCTCGGCCGATATTTTTTCGGGCCATTGAGGGAGATCAATCCAGAGAGTTTCGGATTGCTTTGACGAGGCCTTGTAGGCTTTGCCCGCGCCGTCGCGAAGGGTTTCTATTTTAGCGTCCTTTTTCTTGCCAAGGCCGATGAGCAGAAGGCGCATGACAGGCTCTTCTTTTTCCGGATAACTTAAAAATGTTTCACCCGCCTTGGCCTTGAATCCTTCCCGTTTGGCGGCCGCTTCAAGAGAGTCTTCCTTTTTTGAATCGAGCCAGCCCTCGGCCGTAAATTTTTCCCCTTCCCAGAGGAAGAGAGCCAAGGTGTCCCGCTCCCCCTTAAAACGCGACCGGTCCAAAGAATCAATCGTCAAATTCATAAAATTTTCTCCATTTTTTCAAATCGCTCAATCATTTCTCTTAGGAACCGCTCCTTAGGACTCAATAATCTGCGGAATTGCCGCGTTATCCGCGATGCTGATTCTGGCGGCGATTTTTTTAGCGACGGCTTGATAAATTTGAGAAATGGAGTGCTCGGGATTTTCCGAAACGATCGGCCGGCCGATTTCTCCCAAGCGGCAGACCTCCGGGTCCAGTGGAATGCGTCCCAAGAGTTCAACCCCGTAGTCTTTGGCCAGGGCCGCGCCGCCTCCTTGAGCAAAAATTTCAGTGACTTTTTGACAATGGGGGCAGTGAAATCCGGACATGTTTTCCACGACACCCAAGATGGTGGTTTTTGTTTTTTCAAACATGCGAATCGTTTTGCGCACATCCGAGAGGGCGACGTTCTGCGGCGTTGTCACAATGACGATACCTGTTAGAGGCACGTTCTGAACTAGGGTTATTTGCACATCGCCTGTTCCCGGAGGCAGGTCAATAACCAGATAGTCCGTTTCCCCCCATTTGACGTCATGGAGAAATTGGTTGAGCGCTCCATGGAGCATGGGTCCGCGCCACATGACCGGGCTATCACCTTCAAGAAAAAAAGCCAAAGACATGAGCTTGATTCCATGATTTACCGGCGGCGTAATTTTGTTATTTTGATCAGGAGCGAGCGTGGTCCGGGTAATACCGAGCATCTGATCCTGGTTAGGGCCGTAGAAATCAGCATCAAGAAGGCCTACCTTGGCTCCCGTCTGGGCCAGGGAAACGGCGAGGTTGACAGCTACCGTGGATTTTCCAACCCCGCCCTTGCCGGAGCCTACGGCAATAATATTTTTGATGTTGGGCAGTTCAAGCTGGTTGAGCCGGCTGTCCCGGTACACTTCGGATTTCATGTTAATGTTGACGCCGGTGACTCCTGGGACATTGAGAACGGCTTGGCGGGCCTGTTCATGCAATTGATCGCGCACAGGACAAGCCGGCGTTGTTAGGGTAAAATCAAAAGAAACATGGCCATCCGGGGAAATCCGAACATCGCGGATCATGCCTAACGCCACGATATCCCGATGCAAGTCCGGATCTTCAACTTGGGCCAAAGCCGAAAAAATTTCTTGGGAGACAACCGCCATAAATGACATTTTAGTAAACAATGCTCCCTTTAAAATTAGGTTAAAATGATTGATATTTATGGCTCATCCGGCTTCAGTTCGGCTTTCCAAGGAAGAGCGCTCTGCAATGTCTCGCAAATTTAAGGAAGCGCCGGGAAATTACCCCCGGGCCGAGGTTTGGCTTTTTGGATCGAGAGCGATCCCCGACGCGTTCGGCGGCGACATTGACTTGCTGATGTCGCTAGGCAGCGCGGAGCCGGATTTCTTAGCCCTTAAAATACGCTTGCTGCGGCGTCTTCAAGACGCTCTTGGTGAGCAAAAAATTGACATTGTGATTGAACGCGAGGATTTCCCGCCAAGCGCCATTCATGCCATTGCCAGGCAAAAGGGTGTTCTTTTGTGGAAAAATCCTCGCAAGAGTTGAAAGTCAACTACCTAAAAGAACAGTTGACCTTGGCCATCAAGGCGAGAAACGCCCTCTTTCAATCTTATGAGAGCATTACGCCTCGTGTTCCTTTAAGCCGAGAGGGGTTTGTGGAGCTTTCGGAAAAACTTGAAGCCCTATCTTCACGGTTTTCCCGCCCTGTGGACATTTTAACGCAAAAATTGTTTCGAGCCATTGATGCCGTTGAATTTGAAGACGAGGGCACGCTCCTGGACCGTTTGAATCGTATGGAAAAACGCAGAATCATTTCAAGCGCCGAACGCTGGCGGGAAATATGGGAGCTTCGCAATCAGATCGCTCATGAATACTCCCTGGAAACGATTGAGCCTCTCTATGAGGCGGTTATCAGAGAGTGTTCCCATGTGCTCGAAACCGTCTCCCCTGTCGAGGCCTATCTTAAGAAAAAAATTTTGATCAATTGAACTTGCGCATTGCCGGAGCCGGGACCAATCATCGAAGTTTATATCATTGAAACGAATGAACTTTTTGCTGCTTTTCCCCATTTCAAAAAAAATAAATTCGGCTGTATTTGTTGTGGAGTTATTTTTCTTTTCCGGCGGGGTTTGGGCGGCGACGATCACGCATACGAGCCAGGCGGATTTTTCTTCGGGCACTTACGCCGGCTGGGGGGTTGATGCCGGCGCGGGGGGCGAAATCACGCTAGGTTATGGCGGAGCAGAAATTTTGCCTGGCTTTAGCACCACAACGGCTCTGCCGGCGGTAAGACAGCTTCACGCCATGTCCCTCTGGAACGGCCGGCTCTACGTGGCGGGCGGCACTAACTCGAGCGGCCTCCAATCAACCGTCTATTCCGCCCCCCTCAACAGCGACGGCACGGTGGGCTCCTGGACCACGGAAACCAATTCACTCCCAGCGGCAAGATACGGCCACGCCATGTCCGCCTGGAA
>JACQPE010000134.1 GCA_016207685.1 Elusimicrobiota bacterium
CCAGGTTCAAAAAAACGTAGGCTAAACGGCAGCTGTCAGAGATTAGGGCAGCCATCTTGCGGCTGCCAGGCAGGTTGCTTCGGAGCATTCGGCGTCTTGCTATGGTTGCCTCCTTTTCAGGCGTTTTCGCGATCTACATGCTTTCCAATTTCAAATCTACTTCATAGCGTCTCAAAAACCTGCCAAATAATTGTCCTGATTGATAATTTTGAGAATTTCTGATCATGGCGTGCCGTTAATCGTGGAAACCAGGAAATCAAACGCCTTGTTTACGCCTTCTTTCGCCGATTCCTCAAGCACATCGGCGTAAACTTGAGTGACCGACGGGCTACTATGACCTAGCTGATTTTGGACCAATCGTAAATCTTTCGTCGCCTTATATAGCCAGGTCCCATAACTGTGTCGAAGGCAATGAAAACCCAGGGGTCTAGCGATCCCCGCTTGAACCCGCGCCCTGTGCCATGCTTTTTCCAAACCGGAAGCCGTATAAGACTTGAGATTAGCCCCATTTACCAAAAGGTGTTCAGCCTCGCCCTCTCCGATTTGCCTTCGGTATCCCCAATACCTTTTCAAATGAATTCGCAGGGCTTCGTCTATGAAAACAATCCGGCTTCTTCCACCCTTTGACCTTTCAATCAAAAGCGTTGATTGTTTCTGACCAACAAAAACATTTTTGACCTTTAAGTTTGCCACCTCGGAGACCCTCAGCCCAGCACGCAGCCCAAGGTGAACCGCCAGCCAGGTCTTTGACCACGTTTTTAATTCCCGGCGCTCATCGTGCTCCGCCCTTAAAGAACAGAAACGAACCAAGCGCTTAATCTCTTCCTCGCTTAAAAACGCATCCGGTTTTAATAACCAGTTTTTCATTTACTCACCAAGAACACGGCGGCTAATGCGAGGATGCAGCCTGTAATCTGGCGTAAATTTAAGGCTTCGCCAAGGAAAACGGTGCCCAATACCACAGCCAGGATCGTATAAAAGCTCGTCACCGGCACTACCAGGGCTAATTGCCCCAAAGAGAGCGCCTTATTAAACAGCCCAAGCCCGATGACCCCACAAAGTCCGGCCGCCACCGACCAAGCCAATCCTGACTTATCCATGCTCTTAAAAACAATTGGCAGAAATACCAGAAGCGCGGCGGCTTCCGCCCATACGCTTACGGCGGTCGCTGATGCCCAGCCTGCCTTGCTTACAGCGATTTTAAGGCAATAGCTCCAGGATGCCCAGAAAACGACCGCGCCGAGGCTACAGGCCAGCCACATCGTCTTTGCCTTCCTTACTAATAGGCGCTTGGTAAAGCTCATAGTTGCAGTTTAGCCGCTCAACAAGCTCTTTGCTCCAATTGGTCCCGTTTTCTCCAAGCTCGACTTCCACCGGTCTGTTGCTCCTTGCCGCGCCGTGATAAAACTCCTCGTTGAAAAGTTCCATCCAATTGCGTTTTTCCTGCTTTGCTTGTTCGATGAGCTTGGTGCGACCGCGTTTCGTGTGTCCGTCCAGACAGTAAGAGCTAATCTCAGGCACCTTACCTTCCTTGCGGTCTAGCTCGACAAAATAAGCCAAATCATCGGCGACACGATTTTTTGGCGACCGGCTGATAGCTATCACGGCAAGGGCTAATATATTCGTCTCTGGCAGTTTGCCTTTACCGTTTCCCTTCTGCTTTAGCCGATCCCACATCTGCGCCAAATTATTCACCAAGACCACAACGGAAGGATTCGCCAATCCGACATCCTCGACAGCGATAATGCAAAGCCGCTTCCAGCAAGCCCCATCATAGCCGCTGGTGCATAGATCAACGCCAACGCTAAAGGCTTCCAATTCCTTGCCGCGCCGCAGATATTTTTGAAGAGCAGAAATGCTCTCGTAAAAGTCGTTTCCTGATCTCAAGCGTGGTTCCCATTTGGTTTCAGATTCAGAATTTCCGAATGTTTCTTGTTCCATCTCATTTGCCTCCATTGTTTGATTGTGAGTTTGTGGCTATTTTTTTCATTTTCTCATCGAGTTTTTCTGTTTTTGATGATGAAAAAATTATAAGTCTCATGCACCAAAAGTAAAGGGGGTATCGGGGACATAAAATTTCAAAAAATTCATTGATGGCACACTGGTCCAATTTGGTTTTTTCAGGTATGGCGGGAGAAAAGTCGCAGTAGGCAGGAAAACAGTTGGGAAAGCAAGAGAAACAAGTGGATGCGACGGACTTTAACGAACCATCAGACCATGTTTCTGTCCCTACAAGTTTTTTTGAGGTGATTCTAATTTTGAACAAAAAAGTTCTGCAAATTTCAAATTTTTAACGGTGGAAAGTTACACGGTGTTTTTGCAGAGAATTTTTAATTTTTCGTAGATAACCAACATCGCATCCACGTCATCCTTGTTGTAAACCAAAATTTTCTCTTTGAGCGCCTTGTCCCGATCCCTAAGCCATTCGCCATACCACGCCTCGGCGTTCATGCCGCCAGCGTCTGCGGCTTGCCAGTGAAAATTAAAAACTGGCGCAATTTCTTTAATGCTGTAGCTTCGAGTTGGAAAAGCAAAATGTTCCTGTGTCCAGCGACATTGATCTATCAGATTCTTCATCAGATGCTTGTAGACTCTTTCGTTGCCGCCATATTTTTTCCAGCAAGCCACTGCCCAGGGGCGCTCGTAGTCCGCCCAGTCAAAAATAACCGCATCGTCATATTGCCCGATATGATCCAGAAAGTCATGCCAAATTTGAGCCTCCTGATCCGGCGAGTCCGCAAAGAAAAATTGCTCCTCGCGTTTACCGTTGAAGAGACTTATCAGCCCATGAAGAAAAAGAACGGAGCCGTGCGTTTCGATGTCCCAAAACAAAATCGGACGGTCCTCCATGAAATCTGGCTTTTTGATAACGATAGGCTTGCCGGTTGTCCTGGCTTTGGCGTGAAGCCACAGCTTTTGAGCCGTCTTCTCGCTCATTTTTGTCTTTTTGCTGATCTGTTCGGGGTCAGCCTGCGCCAAATCATTAACGGTTTTTATCCCCACCAGATAGAGCTTCTTGATCGTGCTTTGACCGCCGTTGGGCAACAACGATAAATGATCCATCTGCTTCCACTGCTTTTTGCAATTTGCCAGCCAAGGACACATCACGCAAGCCGCGCACCAAATGGGTTCTGTAGCGAACTTTTTTGCCGTTACTTGCCCCATTTGGTCCCTCAATTTCTGCAAGAGAGACAGGCTGGCGGTAATGTCCACTTCGGCAATGTTGCCGGTGTTTAGCCAGACACCGCCCTTCTTGGAAAAAAAGCCCTGCGCCTTCTCCAACATCAAACTATAAGCCGCGACCTGCAAAATGTCTCTTTTTTGGACCTCCCGATGGCTTTTAATCTCAATCGGGACGTAAAAGTAATCTCCCAATTTAGACTTGCCCGGCATCTTCTGCAATAAATCAGGAACGCCAACGATGTTTTCATCCATCAGCGCCCCGCCATGAATCCAGGAAACGCCCTTTTCCATGAGTTTTAACGTGGCTTCATAACCATGCCTAAAATTCCCACGGTCCCATTTAGGCTCGGCAACCTCTGGCAGGGTGGCGACGACTTGTCGCTCAAATTCTTTGCCCCGATCCCTGGTCAGCTTTTGACCAGCGGACTCTGGCAGCTTTAGGGAGGGGTCCCCAAACTCCTCTAAAAAGTAAAAGTGCAAACATCGAGAAGCCTGAGAAATCAGCGTCGGGCTTAACCTACGGCTTTTTTCTTCGACTTCTTTGACTTGATCCTCAAATTCCATCTTTGCCCCTACTGCTGCCAACCAACTGTAGCCATTGACTTTTTAGTCGTTTGATGAAATCTGCAAAAGCATCCGCCCGTTTCTGATCCGCAAGCGAAGTGCAATCGTACGCCTGCGAAATGGCTTTTTTGTCGCTATAGATCGGTTTACCCACCACTGTCTCAAACTGCTGGCGCATGGCTGCCAATTTTTCCCTAGAAGCTCGCTTTGCCAACAGAGTAAGAAAAGACGGGTACAGATGCCCCTTGCTGTAAAGTGAAAAGAACATCTCGCCGTTTTGTTTGGCATGAAGGGTCGCCACTGTCTTTCCCAGGTTCCACACTGCCTCAAATTCCTGCTTAAACAAGCTAATGCACCGTTTTATGGCTTCCACGGAGTTTGGCGTTAGCTTAGAGCGTTCTATTTCCTTGTCCAATTCCTGCAAAAATAAACCCTCGCTGATCGTAATGCCTTTTGTTTTAGTCGCAATCAGGGTATTATCAACGTCCGTCGCCACAACGGACGGTTTATGATCCTGCTCGTATTTAACGGTGATGATCCCACGTGGAAGCTCAATTGTTTCTGCGACGACCGTCGGGACTGCCACAACGGGGAATTCCCCGTTCCCTACCCTGTAAAGACCAACCTCAATCAACGCGACCCTAAACAGCATATCAGGAGATTTGCCAATCATGTCTGCCATGCCCCGCAAGCCCTCCCTGATGCCTTCACCCAGCACCGCAAGAATCATCCTGCCCTCGCTTAAATTTTTGTCCACAGCATCGGCAAGCTCATCTTCTGGCAACAGGTCTTTATCTGCCTGCTTTAATGCGTCGTACAAGGTCTTAAAGGGTAGCTTATACTGCTGGAAATACTTAATGGCGATCTCATCGATGACGGAAAAGCGCCAGTTACGGGCTACCCTGGCA
>JACQPE010000124.1 GCA_016207685.1 Elusimicrobiota bacterium
AGATGAGCCAGCGTGGACTTTCCGGCTCCCGAGGGGGCGGAGACAACAAAAATCATACCCCTTCCCTTTGCGGCCATAGGGTATTCTATTACAGCGGCGGCCATTGCTTCAAATAAAAAAGAAAATTTTTGCGGAAATCAGCAGGCAGGGGGGATCGGATTTCAATCATTCGGGAAGTAACCGGCCAGGTGAAACGAATTTTCCAGGCATGAAGCATCAGGCGGGACACGGGGAGTTGCGGGTTGCGGGTTGCGGGTTGCGGGTTGAAAGAGGAATGGGACGCCAAGTCGCTGTGGCCGGGGGTCTTCCTGCCATAAAGCGGATCGCCCAACACCGGATGGCCGATCGAAGATAGGTGTAGACGGATTTGATGGGTTCTGCCGGTGCTGGGATAGACTTTGAGAAAGCTGGCATTGTTGTAGGTCTTGATCACTTCCCCTGTTGTTGCGGCTGATCGGGAGCGCTCGCCCGGGCCGGCAAGGGCCATGGTCATGCGATTCCTTCCATAGCGCGCGGTTAAGGCGCTGTTGATTTCGAATTGTCGTTTTTGGATAACGCCGTGGACCAATGCCAAATAGGTTTTAGTCATTTGGCGCTTTTTAAAAAGGCGCTGCAAAATTTCATAAGAATCTTGGGTTTTGGCGATTAGGAGCACGCCGGATGTGGCGGCATCGAGGCGGTGGACTATGCCGTAACGCGGGAAAGCATTATTGGCGGGCAGATGATGGAGTATCCATGTTAAGACACTGGGGCGCTGGAGCATTCCCAGGCGATCCGCCAGATTGGCGTGAAGTTTTAGCGCCAGTGAAGATGTCGGGTGCGTGATTAATCCTGGAGGCTTATCAATCGCTAGGAAATCGTTATTTTCAAATAACACGCTAAGTTTTAAGGGGTGATCACTCAATGGGGGCGACGTCGGCCCTGGTTGAATGATTTTAAGATGGTCGCCTTTCTGGATCCGATGAGCTGGGCTGAAAATTGGTTGTTCAGTATTTTTTCCTTGGGCCAGTTTTACCCAGCCTTCATGAATAAGGCGCTGGATGGTGCTTCGTGAAAGATTGGAATCGGCGAGTTCTCCGGCCAGGTAAAGATCGAGCCGCCGAGGTTTTATTGGTTTTTCAACCAAATGCTGCCATGGCAGCGCTAAATTAATGAGGCCTTGCAATTAGGGCTCGCGAAAAATAAATAAATTTGTCAACTGTTTCAAATAGCCCTCTCGCCTCGTGGGCAAGGGGCCTTACAACGTCCGGACAAATTGCACAATGGCGCGGGAATTGATGCCGTAGGCGTTTAGAAGCTCATCAGGGGCGCCGGAGCGCGGTAATTGCCGAACAGCCAATTGATCCACGCGCAAGCCGAGGGGAGCCAGGGCGCCCGCCACGGCATCGCCCAACCCGCCTTCGGGATAGTGATCCTCCACGACAAGAACGCGGTTCCCTGTTTGCCGCGCCGTTTCCGTTATTGTTTTGACGTCCAGCGGTTTGACGCTGTAGGCATCAATGACGCAGAGGCCGATTTTTTCCGCCGCCAAAAGCGCGGCCGCTTTTAAGGCTTCGTGAACCGTGATGCCGGCCGCAACCACAGTTAAGCGGTCATGATCACTTCGGGCCAGCACTTTGCATCCGCCTACAGGAAAATTTTCTTGAGCCTCATAGAGGACGGGAGTTTTGGGCCGGGTGGTCCTTATATAAACCACGCCCGGCGTTTGAGAGGCTTCCTCAACGAGGCGTCCAGTGGCGACCGCATCGCACGGATACAATACAGTTGAACCTGGAATCGCCCGCATCATGGCTAAATCTTCAAGAGCCATTTGCGAGGGGCCGTCTTCGCCGATCGAGACGCCGCAGTGCGAGCCCACGAGTTTAATGTTGGCTTGAGAGATCGCTCCCATGCGGATTTGGTCATAGGCTCTGGAGAAGAAGGCGCCAAAGGTGGAAACAAAGGGAATTTTTCCTCGCGCCGCCAGACCGATGGCCGCACCCACGATGTTTTGCTCCGCAATAAAGCCTTCGAAAAAGCGCCCGGGGTAATTTTTCATGAAAACTTCGGAGAAAGTCGAATTTTTGGTGTCGCCATCCAAGGCAACGATGTTGGGATTGGCGCCGCCCAATTTGGCTAAAGCCGCACCGTAAGCCTCCCGCGTGGCGATTTGATCGCCGCGTTTGTGCGCCGCCGGCGCCCCCGCAACGATTGACGTGTTCAAAGGGGGCTGCCAGGGCAGAGGTTTTTTGACGGCCTGGGGAGGAGCGATCTCATCATCAGGCGAAGCGGGAGAGAGCTCTTGTAAGGCGCTCTCCAACTCCGCGCCCTTTTTTAAGGGCTTGCCATGCCAGCCATCTTTGTTTTCAATGAAAGAAACCCCCTTTCCTTTGAATGTCTTGGCAATAATGGCCCATGGCCGGCCCTCCGGATTTTGGGATTTTTCCAACGCCTGGACAATTTGGTTCATGTCATGACCGTCGATCACAAGCGGTTGCCATCCAAAGGCGTTGAACCGCCGGGCGTAGGTTTCCGTGTCGAAGTGCAGCATTGTTTTTTGGCTTTGTCCGAGCCCATTGACATCAACCACGGCGATCAAATTATCCGTTTTGTAATAAGACGCCATGGAAGCCGCTTCCCAAACAGCGCCTTCCGCGGTTTCGCCGTCGCCGAGAAGAACGTAAATTTTGGCCGGGCTTTGATCCAAGTATTTGGCGGACAGGGCCATGCCTAGGCCGATCGAGAGCCCTTGTCCCAGAGATCCTGTGGCGACTTCCGCCAAAGGCCAGCGCGGCGTGGGGTGGCCTTCAAGTTCGCTGTTAAATTTGCGCAGCGTGAGAAGTTTTTGAGCCGCCAGTTGGCCGGCCAGGGACCAGGCCGCGTAGAGAAGGGGCGCCGCATGTCCTTTGGAGAATATGATCCGGTCATTGGCGGGATTCCTGGGGTCGCTCGGATCGAAACGAAATGTTTCAAAAAAAATACCCGCGACAAGGTCGGCGGCGGATAGGCATGTGCTGGGATGCCCGGAACCTGCTTCGGTGATGGCTTTGACGCATTGAACCCGCAGCCACCGGCTGCACGCGGATAAAAGTTGAGTTTTTTCCAAAGTTTTCATGAGGTTATTTTACCAAAGGGCCGCAGAATTAAGTTTGGATTCGTTATTGATTGCGGCCAATGGGTAGTTCGCGCACAAGGCCGCGCACCGCGCCTTCGATGGCGCCTTGCAGATCAATGCCTTCGTAGGTATAACCGCCGGCCCATAAGATGGAGCCGTCTTGAGGCGAGATGAGCTCGCCGGAGAGGAATACTTGGGCATAGGTTCCAATCATTTGAGCGTCCGCCGCGCCCCAAACGCTTTGGACAAAGGGCTGCGTTCCAGAAACCTCCACAGGCGAATGCCCGGGGTCTTCAATATATTCGACCGAACTGGCGATTTGATCGCTTGATCCGGTGACGCTGGTGGTTTGCGTCAGTTGACGTTTGGAGGTTTTGACAATGTAGCGCTTTTCCGGGTTTTGAGCTGTTGTGGTGACTTTTAAGATGGCATCAACATTGAGATCTTCGCCGACGTGAACTCTGGGTGAGATTCCGGCCAAAAGGAGCTCCCGTGCGACGATCGGGGAAATGTTGTCCTTGGCGTTGATCTGGACATTTTTAATGATGGAGAAATTCACATCCGGTTTGGAAGCGCTTTTAGGCAGGGAGCGGCAGGAAATGAGAAGAGAACAAGAAAGAGCGAAGAGCGAAGAGCGAAGAGCGAAGAGCGAATGGGGATATGAAGTTTTGTTTCCGGGCATAGGTCGTATTATTTACCTTAGATTTTCTAGATGTTTTTTGGCCAGGGTTTTCGTTTTTTCATCTTTAGCTAATTCCAAGACATGCTGCCAGGTTTTGCGCGCTTTAACGGGTTCTTTGAGTTTTTCATAAAGAAATCCTAATTGAATACGGGCCGCCAGGAGGCCGGGGTCAATGTCCGCTGCCGTCTCAAAAGCGAGAGCTGCATCAGACCAATTCTCAAGTTTGATATGTGTGTGGCCCGTGAGCATATAAACCTGGGCATCGGCGGGCTTGCTGTCGGTTAGTTCGCGAAGGAGGTCGCGCGCTTGGACGTAATTTCTTTCCTGAAAAGCCTTTTTGGCCCGATCCCAAACGGTTTCTTCGGCGCCCACCAGGGCTGGCGCCAGAATTAGCGCACCGAGGAGCCGTTTCATCACCATTTCATGTTTTCCAGCGATGAAATTTTAGCGACTCGGCGGCGGTGGCGCCGTTCGGGGGAGGGACTGCTGGATAAAAATGTCTTGAGGATGCGGACCGCTTTTTGGGGGCCCATCATGCGTCCACCGAGACAGAGAATATTGGCTGCGTTGTGCTCGCGTGTCGCTTGCGCGGCCCTCTCGTTCCATACCACGGCGGCGCGCACGCCGCGCATTTTATTGGCCGCGATGCTCATGCCGATGCCTGTGCCGCAGCAGAGAATTCCCAGCTCTGCTTTTTTCGACGTGACGGCCCCCACGACTTTTTTGGCGTAATCAGGATAATCCACGCTCGTGGTATTGTCATGGGAGCCGAAATCAATCACTGAAACGTCGTTTTTTTTCAAAAATTTAAGCAGACCCCCCTTAAGATTCCATCCGCCATGATCGCACCCGAAAGCGATAATCATTCGGGGATGTCCAAAGTCCAAGGCCGGCCACGGGCCGCGACACGGGGTCCAAAGTCCAAAATCGGCATGAATAAGAATACTAAAAGATAGTGTTTCTTAGCTTCGGACGTTGGGCTCACTTAAATCTCCGGGATTGTTTCACCAAGAAGTTTGGCGCGGCCTAATGAGTAAGGGATGGAGCCCACGGCCAGGAGGGCGTCGTGAAAATCGCGTTCGCTATAAGAAGAGCCCATTTTTTTCTTGTAATCCTCTTTGAGTTGAAGAATTTGCATTTTTCCGGCAAAATAGCCGATAAGCTGCGTGGGCCAGTTAATGGTACGCTGGAGGTCTTCGTCAATTTTGCCTTGGCCGGGGGCGGCGTTGTGTTTGAAATCCGCCGCTTGTTGCAGAGTCCATCGTCCGGTTTCAACATGGACATCATAAATCACGCGCCGGATGCGGTAGCGCCAGGAACCGAGAATGTTATAGCGGGCTTGCACGGAATCGCCGAGGCCGCCTGATTCCCAGAATGCTTCCTCCGCATAGAGCGCCCAGCCCTCATTTTGGACGCTGTCGGATAAGATGCTGCGCAAGGGATTGGGGTTGAGCCGCGCGATGGATAGCTGCAGAAAATGTCCTGGGATACCCTCGTGAACGGCGTAGGGGCCCATGCCGGTTGTTTTGTAGTTTTGAGCGTTCATTACGGCTTCTTGGCGGCGTTCTTGGGTCCAGTCTTCGTGGAAGGTTTCAACATTCCAGTATCCGGTGCCGGAGGAGCCTAACGGCGGGGGCGGATTCATGCTGCCGCCGTCGCCGGTCAAGGGAATCATGGCCTTGGGTGTTTCTCGCGCAAAAATCGGGCCGACACCTTGGGGGATGGTGATGGCGCCGGTTCTCAATAAATCGGTCCGGTTTTGTTCCACGATAGACGTGTAAAGACCAAGAAGCTTCTCTCGCGTTAATGAGGCGGCTAGTTTTTTTTGTTCGGGCGTTGGTTGTACGGGTTTCGGAAGCCGGGGTTTCAATTGGGCCATTTCGTCATCCACCTTTTTGAGTTCGGCCTCGGCCAGAGCCAGAAGCCGATCCGGAGTCCAAGGTAAAAGAAGGGCTTTTTGGCAGCGCCAAGCATAGTTGCTCTTGCCGATCGTCTCGTAATCTGCAGATGTGGCGATTTTGGAAAGTTCTTCAGAATAATTTTGGATGGCTCGGGCGGCCGCAACCGCAACCCTATTCGGTAATTTTACTTGAAGCATGTCGAGCAATCCGTTGATGATGCCTTGGGCGATCATCGCGTCGCGCTTCGTGGGCCTGAGGCAGACATGACGCATTTCTTGGACCATGGCGGGAATTTGTTTGATGATTTTTTTAATAAGGTCCTGGCGTTCGGGAGCGTAGGATAAGAGGGCGATGAGGTTGTTGGCTGTGGGTTCCAGCCAATCCGATGGGCGATGAATGAACGAGCGTTCGATCTCCAGGCGTTGCAGCGCTTCCTCGGCATTGGCAACAATCCAGCGAAAGTCCATTTGACGGTCCACGTCCCACGCTTTCCAGGGCATTTGACGCAACGCTTTTAAATCGTTTTTTAGCCGTTTTATCAAATAGGCGATGTTGGCCGGGCTTAAAGAGGGGACCAGTCCCGCGTCATCGAATAGGCCCGATTCGGCGGCGGCGTTGGGCCAAAGGGCAAAGCGAACCGAAATAATATCCTTGGCCACACGGACAAATTCCGGTGTTCCTGGAATTTCAAGATCGTTAAGAGTCATGGCTGCCTCGCTTAGATTAACCATCAGACCCATTGTTATCAAGAAAACCTTCATGATGTCAATCTTGAAACCACTCTTTGTGTCACCCCGAGCGTTAGCGAAGGGTCTGGTTTGCTTCAAAAGTCCTTCTTAATTTCGAGATTTTTCGCCCAAAGGCTCACAATGACAGATTGTGGGGCAGGTTTCGAGATTCGCATTCATGAAATATGAAGCTTATCAGTTTATTGATAGGAATTGCTATAACAAACATGGTGGAATTTTTAAAAGAACTATTCAGCGGCAATCCTCCGGGACCGGCGGTATTGGTTATTGATGACGAATTATTTTTTTTAGCGGGCGCGTCATTGGCCTTGGAACAAAAGGGCTACCGGGTTTTCAAAGCGGCCAACGGAGCGGAAGGCTTAAAAATTGCTTTTGAGAAAAAACCATCGTTGATTATCCTTGATATCACGATGCCGGGGTTAAGCGGCTGGGAAGTTCTTTCAACCATCAGGGCCGCGCCTTCGACTAAAAAAACGCCTGTTTTGATGCTCACGACCGTGAATGCTACCGGAGACATCAATAAGGCCTTTGAAATGGGCGCCAATGATTATCTGATCAAACCCTTAAATACCGAACGTCTTTTCCAAAAAGTGGCGACCCTTTTGCCTGGGAAACCGCCCCCATTTAAGACTAAGTGACGGATTATTCAAGAGGCGCGGTTTTAATCACCGGCGCCGCCCGCCGGGTGGGCGCCGCGATCGCGCGCACGCTGGCCCAAGGGGGGGCGCGGCATCTTCTTTTGCAGTACCGTTCGTCTTTTAACGAGGCGAGAACTTTGGCGCGCGAATTGGAAACTCTTGGAGCGCGCCGCGTGAACCTGCTTAAGGCCGACTTAAGCCGTCATGCGCAAGTTGAGAAATTAGCCCAAACCGCGCTTAAGCTGGAGCCCGGGCTCGAGGCCGTTATTTTTAATGCCGGCGTTTACGAGCGCGCGCCGTTTGGGTTGGTGAGTGAAAAAAATTGGGACCGGCATTTGGACACGAATCTTAAGAGCACATTTTTTTTGGCCCAGCGCCTGGGATCGGCCATGAAAAAAAAGGGCCGCGGCCATTTGATTTTATTGAGTGACTGGGCCGGGCTGCGCCCCTATGTGAATTACCTCCCCTATTGCTTGAGCAAAACAGGCGTTCTTTATCTGACGCACGCCCTGGCCAAGGCCTTGGCGCCGCAGGTTCAGGTCAATGCCATTTTGCCGGGGCCTGTGCTGTTGCCGGAGACCATGTCTCCCAGGGGGCGCCTGCGGGTGCGCGAAGCCACGCTTTTGAAGCGTTTGGGCACTCCGGATGACATTGCCCGGGCCGTTCGTTTCTTCCTTAAAGACGGCGCCTTTTCAACCGGCTCTTGGCTGACTATTGACGGAGGGCGGCTCATCGCCTAGAGAATGGGAAATTGCCAATGATCAATAGCGAATGCAAGGGATGGCACCATGTTTCGCGTAACCAAGGTTATTGATTTTTGTTATGGCCATCGGCTGATTAATTACGAAGGCAAGTGCAAGAATTTGCATGGGCATAACGGCCGTTTGGAGATTGTGCTTGAAGCCCCAAGACTTGACGCTCGTGGCATGGTCGTGGATTTTTCGGAAATTAAGGGCAAAATAAAAAGATGGGTGGATGATCATTGGGATCACCGGTTGATACTTAATGAGGCTGATCCGGGCTTGGCCTTCCTAAGAAATTTAGACCCTGCCGTGACTTCGATGCCCGCCAACCCAACGGCGGAAAATTTAGCGCGAACCCTGTATGACCGTGTTAAGGCGATGGGTTTTCCAGTGGCCGAAGTCCGGCTCTGGGAAACGCCGGCATCGTTTGCCAGTTACAGCGGCAGCTCAACCTGAAAAATTTTAGGCGAGTTTTTGGGCTTGGGAAATTTGCTGA
Organism: Elusimicrobiota bacterium; assembly: GCA_016207685.1. Classification (GTDB taxonomy): domain Bacteria; phylum Elusimicrobiota; class Elusimicrobia; order JACQPE01; family JACQPE01; genus JACQPE01. Next base: position 8,304 of record JACQPE010000124.1, read on the forward strand.
TCACCAGACGCCCCTTGAGCCCATGTTTTATTTTGAGATAGCGCGCCATTGCCCTTGCCAAATCCTCAACCCATTCAAAGCGCGTTTTAGAAAATTTTTTAACCAGCCCTTGAGAAATTACCCAATAATCCGGCTGTTTGTTCGAAACAACAATTTCGAGAGTCAAAAGCACTCTCTGGAGATGGGTTTTCTCCCAAGGCAAATCCCCGATATAAAGTTTTAACGGCAATTCAATGAGTTTGAGGGTCATCGGGATCCGATTGAGTTATGGAGTTATAGAGTGATTGGGTTTAAAAAATATGTATTTTTGCAACTCAATAACTCAATAGCCCTATAACTTTATAATTTTTAGTTCTACAATGGGGAAAACATGAGACTTCTTCTGGGCAGCGGCGGATTTGGGACGCAGGCGCTTTTGCGGCCATGGTTGGCGGAAATTAGGGATTTTTTGGGGCCCATCAAGAGAATTCTTTTTATTCCTTTCGCCTCGGCCGATCATGATTATTATTTTAAAAGCGCGTGCCGGCGTTGGCGTTCGCTTGGGGTTCGCGTTGATGGTTTGCACCACGCCGCGCGTCCTTATGAGGCGGTTGCCGATGCGCAGGCGGTATTTATCGGCGGCGGCAATACGTGGCGCCTGTTGCGCGCTTTGCGCGAGATGAGGCTGATTTCTTTATTGCGCAAGCGCACGCGCCGGGGCATGCCGTATCTGGAAGCCAGCGCTGGGACGAATGTGGCGTGCCCGACGATTCAAACCACCAATGACATGCCGATTCTTCACCCCGGTTCATTTGCGGCGATCGGGCTTGTGCCTTTTCAAATTAATGCGCATTATTTTACGGGACCCTTTAAATACAGGCGGGGCGGAGACTGGACTCTCTATGGCGGCGAAACACGGGATGATCGTTTGGCGGAGTTTTACGACGAAAACAAGCTGCCTGTGGTCGGCTTGTGGGAAGGAGCCTGGTTAAGAACCATGGCGCTCCAGTTAACCCTCTGTAGCCAATTTCAAAAACGTTGGTCCGCCACGAACGTGAATAAACGACTTCCAACGTCTGCCCGATGCACAAAATCTCCTGCGCCGCCTGGGGCCGTTG
>JACQPE010000125.1 GCA_016207685.1 Elusimicrobiota bacterium
CGCTATTGGCTGATGGTTGCCACCTATACCGCGGCATTTCCAACGGACCCTGCGGCCGTGAGCTGCCCCGGTTGCGTTGTCACCGGAACCACGGACCAAACCAGCCATGCGGCCGGCGATAATTTTCCTTATGTTGGCACATCGAGATTATTGAGCGCCGGCGCAGTTTATTATTGGAAGGTTCAAGCCTGGAATACGAACGGCAGCCAGGGCAATTATTCCAGCGCGTGGAGTTTTTCGACCGCGATCGGCCCCTGCGTTTATGATCCCGCGATTGCCACTTATACGGTTTCAGGCAAGGTTGTGGATATTTATAGCGCGGGGATGGCCAATGTGACGGCCAACTTGACGCCGCAGGGCTGCATCAGCAGCAGGGTTTACCGGACCACGACCAGCGCATCTGGAGATTATGTTTTCAGCGGGGTATCCACGGGTTCTTATTGGATCAATCTTTTTCGGTTTAACTACAATTTTTTATTTCAGGCCGCGGCCACGCCTTATCTCCTGCCTGTCAACGTCGTGGCCGGCCAGGGCAATGTCGCGGCTTCTACGGCCGTGGGCACAGCCTTGAGCACAAGCAGCTACCAGATCGCAACTCCCATTTATGATTTTGTCCAAGCGACTACCACGTTGATCGGAGGATCAACCATCCAGTTTTTCAGCGCCACCTCAAGCTACAAAATGGACTACGGCGGCAGCCTGACCGTGACCGTCACCACGCAAAGCTCCATCGGTATTTACACCCAGAATGACCGCCTAATGCTCGTGAGCACGACCACGATGCAGGCCGACGTCGGCAGCTATCTCAACGTTCAAGCCTCCTCCAATGTGAGCGTGGCCATCGCCACCGCGGCTTCAGGAGGGTTGATTTTCAAAAGCACGGACGCGCAGACAACCGTAACTTTTGGCGAAGAGGCCATTAAATTCAAGCTTCCCGCGAGTATGGACACCTACGTCCAGGAATTTTCCACCGCGATCGTTCTGCAAACCACGGGAACCGCGCTTATTTCCTATGGAGTTAATCTGAACCTTGAGCTGCCGCCCCAAACAGCGCTGAGCATTGCCACGACTTCGGTCCTAGGAGGAGCCTGGACCTTTGTCAGCACGGCCGCGGACGTGGGTCTTAAATTCGGCGGGGGCCAGATCAGTTTTGACCTTCCCCAGGGCATGGACACGTTCGTCAAGGAGATATCCGGCGGCGTGATCGTCCAAACCACAGGCGCCGCGATTTTTGATTATGGGCGCAATGCCGGCCTTTACCTTTCTTCCCAGACTGCCGTAACGATCGCCACCTCGGCCTACCTGGCCGGCGGATCATCCTTTTTGAGCACGGCCACAACCAGAATAAAATACGGCCCTACCATAGATTTGACGCTGCCGCCGGCCCTTCAGATGGACGTTGCGGAAGCGACGTCCGGATTGATCGTGCGCTCAACAGGGTCAATGGACTTAAGTCTATCGAATAAATTGAATGTTGCGATGGCCGGTCAAGCAAACCTGGAAATCAGCACGGCAGCCTCCGCTAATGCGTGGATTTTTGACTCCGCCTCATCCGCCACGGCCGTATCCTTTGCCGATGACCGAATCAAGTTTCATCTTCCCAAGGCCATGGACACCTACGTCCAGGAATTTTCCACCGCCGTTGTCGTGCGAACCACCGGAACCGCTTTGATGTCCTACGGAACCAACCTTGCCCTTCAAATGCCTCCCCAGAGGGCGGTGGCCATCGCCACCGCGTCGGCGTATTTTGCGGTGGATGACGGGTGGGTGCTGTCAAGCACAGCAACAGGCGCGGGCCTCAATTTTGCAGGCGGACGCGTCAATTTGGGGCTGCCTTCAGGACTTGAAACCTTGGTCAAGGAAGACCCCCAAACCGTGGTGATTAAGACAACAGCGGCAGCCACCCTTGATTTCCAAAGCCATTTAGGCCTTGTTTTGCCGGTTCAAGCAGACATGAGAATCTCAACCGTCTCGGCCATTGAGGGAGGGGTGAGTCTTGTTTCAACGGTCAGTTTCAGTTTGGCGTTATCAAGCGGCGCGTTGAACACCCCGGCTGCTTCGCCGGTAAGCCTTAAAGAAAACAGCGATAATTTCATTAGCCTTAAAGCTACGGCAGCCGCAACCTTGGCGTATACGGGGAATATGGAGATCACCCTGCCTTCCAATATCATAGTTGATCTGACGGCCAAGGCCACGGATACGATGGTTTTAAGGAGCACGGCGAGTGTGCCGGTCTCCATCTCCGGCGTAACCTTCCATCCTTCAAGCGGGGTTGTTGAGGTGACAAACTTGGCGGATCGCGTGGGCATTGCCCTGGGCAGCGAGGCGGTTGCCGGTTGCGACTTGACCTTGCCCACCACGGCTCAAAAAACAGTGGAGGTCGCATTAAGCAATCAAAAAGTTTCCGGATCAACGAGGACCGTTGGCCTTGAGATCGAGCCTGACGGTTTGGACAAGCAGGTTAATCTTACTGTTCGGGTCCCCAGCGCAGCCAAGTCAGCCACAATCAGCACGCCTGGCTTGACGCTCCATATCATTGACGATAATCTGGCCCTGGAAATCGAGGCCTCGACGCCTGTAGTTATTGATAAAGACCGGGGGGCCACTGTCACCTTCAACTATAACGATAATGACTTATCGGGCCGCACCACGGATTCCCTGCGGGTGGCTATGGCGAGCAGCCCAACCGCTTCATCCTGGGAAGTTTTACTATCAAGCGAAGTTATCGTCACCAGCAAAAGCGTCAAGGCCAAGGCCCGCCATTTTTCTGTGTACCGCTTGCTATCAGCAGAAGTCGCCATCCTTGCCAGTTCCGGCACAGTGGTCATCACCGACCCCAGCGTGAGCGCCTCCTCCAGCATTGCCGTGGCCAGGACAGGAAGCAGTAATATCACGGTGGATGTCCCAGCCGGGGCCTTCACGGAGAGTCTTAGCATTACCATAGCCTTCTCCTCATCAGGGTTTCAGGGCGGTGTTACTTCCAACGCCGCTTCTTTGAATACCGCCGTGGGCGTGGGCGTGGTCATTACGCCTTCCAAAGACCTTCAACCACTCAAAGAGGTGTCCCTGACCGTGCCCTATCTGGCTTCTGATTTGACCACGGCCGGCGTTTCCAATGAAAACCTCCTCATCCTAGCCCGCTATGATGAAACCAAGTCGGTCTGGGTCCCCCTGCCCTCGACCGTGGATGCGACCGCAAAGACCGTCACCGCCAAAACCAATCACTTCTCAACCTTCCAGATCATGCAAGCCTCGCCCTCCTCCTCCGTCCAAGACGCCAAGGTCTTCCCCAATCCCTTGAGGCCCCCCAAAGGCCACACAGGGTTCACATTCGCCAATCTCCCTGCTGACGCAATGATCAAGATTTACACCCTGACAGGCTCTTTGATCAGAGAATTAACAGCCTCGGCTTCGGGATTGTCCTCCTGGGACTCAAAGAATGAATCAGGGGAAACAATGGCTTCAGGGGTCTATTTCGCCCTTATCC
>JACQPE010000126.1 GCA_016207685.1 Elusimicrobiota bacterium
GATTACGGCTGGGCCGGCATGATCACGGGAACCATGCTCGGCACCTCCGTCGGCACCCTGCAGGCGATCAGTCAAAAAGACCGTTTAGATGGCGCCGGGGAAAGCGCACGGATAACCAAGGGCGCGCTCTATGGATTAATCGGCGGCACAGGACTCGGAATCGGCATTGGTTTCTACGATTTAAGCCAAGGGAAAACAGGAGTCGGCGGCATTATTTTGCGCGATATCAATCGCGGCGGCTGGCTGGGCCTGGTTATTGGCGCCGCGGCCGGCGCCATTAAATACATTGATTCAAATGAGGCCAAAGACTTGGGAAGCGGCCTGGCCTGGGGTTATATCGGCGGCTCCGCAGCCGGGCTTATCTTTGGATTCATTGAAGGGCCAAGAATCGTCTCTAGCTTGGGCCTGGAATTTAACAGCCGCGTCCAATTCGCCCTGTTCCCCGACTCCAAAGGAAACCCTGTTCCAGGATTGCAATTTTCCCGACGATATTGATCAGGGAACGGAATAAAATTTAATTAATTACGATGCCAGGCGGGCGGCGACACCACCGCCCGCCCATGTGTCAAGCAATTAAGAAAAGTGACCCTAGCGAGGGTCTGTTGAAGGCATTCCCTCGCATCGCGCTTTCCATGCGGACCTTCTGCGAACGTTAACGCAAAAACGTCGTGGCGGCGCTGGTAAAGGCCCAGGGGCCGGAGCCGCAGGCTGCCGCAGACTGACTTTCTATTTTTAGCGTCGTGTTATCAGTGAGCTGGATCAAAATAATGGAATTCAAAAGATTCACTGCTTGATAACAGTAGATGTTGCCATCAGCGGTGACCTCGTTGAAATCGCGGTTTACCAGACCGGAGCCGGACGGATTTAGCTGATACATCCCGGAGGCCAAAGACGACATGGAATTCCCCACGGAGAAAACAGCGGTCGAAGGCAAAACATTGTCATGCACCAAGGCCAAATGAGGGTCTTCGCCGGATCCCCCTTCGGAGTAAAACCAATTTCCCTGGGCCGTATTGACCACATCCTGCATGCTGGTTCCACAGATCGGAGCCGAGCTGCGCTGAATCGTGCCGTCCCAGTTCCCCAGGCGGCTCTCAAGGCTGCTTTTTACAGCCTCGGAGAAATAGTTCACGGCGCAGACGACATGGAGATCATCCAGTCCGTCGGATGATGCGGTGTAGCGCGCGGGACTTGCGAACGCCAGCGGCGTGATTCTGGAGTCGCGGGTGCCCAGATCAAAACAAACCTGGTATTTTACAGTGCCGGCCGTATCGCCGGCGTTCACGTCAATGCTAACCGCTTTATCGCAGCGCCTGTAATTTTGTCCTCCTGTGGTATAGGTGGAACAATTGTCAAAATCGCCGGCTTGATTGGCCAGAGACGTGGAAAGCGCGGCTATATGAAAATAATACGAGCCCACTTCTTTGCAGGGCGCAAAATAAATGGAGTAGTCCTTGGTTCCCGATGACAGATTCTCCGAGGAAACGAGCGATGTGACCCGCACATTGCCCGGAAAATAAACTGTGGCGGTTGCATTGAAGAGGTTGCAAAAATAATGATGCCTGGTAGGGAATGTGTGGCCGGTGGGATTAAGATTGCCAAGAGGCACCAGACCCTGGAATTCATTTAAAGCCACGGGCATCGCGAAATAGGGAGCTTCCGCGCCGCAGTTCGACAGCGAGGAGGCGGAACCCCAATTTGATCCTGGCTCCTCCCTCGTGGAGTTTCCCTTGCAACTCCTATCTTTCGGATTTTGGGCGCAAGCAATCACATCGGCGCTTTTTTTGGCCGCGGCCTTGCCCAGACCGAATTGGAAACCGGCCCAGCTCATGGTGGCGAGCGCCAGAATCAAAGCCTTGGCCATGAGCACCCGCCTCATGGTCAAAATAGGTACAGGGTGAGGCAAGAATTGACGACGAATTCGAGGGAGGCGTCGGAAACATCCCTCATTTTCTCTTTCAAAAAAAGCACATAGGGGCCCATATCCAGGCCCAGGGCCAAGCGCCTCATGCGATATTCCATGCCGCCGAAAGCGCCGGTGGCGATGCCCGATGTTTAAAATTCGTGGCCGCCTGCTTGGCGCTGACGGAGGCTGCTTCCGCGCCCAGAAAAAACCGGAATCTGCCTCCAAGCCCGAAGAATCGGTATCCCCGGAGCCCGACCACAACGGCCTTGACCTCGCCGCCCTTCGCATCTTCGGTTCCCGTCAAATAGCGGCCCTCCGCCACCCATCTCGGCGACAGGTGATACCGTATTTGGCCGCCGATGAAATTTAGCCCCACGGCCAACCTTTCCGCAGCTTGGACATGGAAGCCGGATAGAAGAAATAGGGCAAAGACAAAAAACCAAAATGTTTTCACTCATTTTCAAGTTTGCAGCAAAAACAACAAAAAATCCAGATTGGTTTAACGGCGTCACTATCGGAGAAATGATTGGCGCGTCCTCCCCGCGAGGGGAACCCAAGGTCAGGTACTACACCAAGAAAGTCAGGGCTTAATTTTTTCACAAAGATTTTTAAAAATACTAAAGCAACGGTTAAAAACGGGCGTATCATTATCTGTAACATCGTGCGCCGGTGACCCTACCCCTCGGGGCCGAGTTCATGGGGGTCCAGTATTGTCCAATTGGCTAGGGCCCAGGGCCTGATAATGGCAAAAGGGCCAAAGTGAACGAACAAAACGCCATAAATGCCGTCTTGCCTGCCGCTGAAAATTTTGGGCCATGGACTTTGGACAGGCCGCATCAATTCTTCCATCGGGACATATTGCGGCCACGGCGCAGGAAAATTTCTTTCCTCCTCAAAACAAGCGAGGTAGGGGCCTTCCTTGCAATCGGGAATGCTGGCAATATGATCCCCGGCGGCGTAAAAGCCATCCGGAGTGAGCTGCCCTCCTTGAAGGTAAATAAATTCGTGCCAAACCGGGTATTCATGATAATGGCTGGGCGCCACGGTGTTTTGATGAAAAAATTCCAGCATGGTGACCGCCGTCATGTCCCGGCTCACTTTGCGCAGGGCGTTGCCCAGCAAAAACTCGGAATTCACATCAAAGGGAAGGCCGCTGGGATCGTGGCTCGGCGCCAAAAAGGGAAGATTAAAATAGCGATAGCCGCCGTTGCTTCTGGCCAATGGCTCATAATCGTGCTGAACAACAAAACTTTGACGTTTAACGAGCAAAACAGAGCCCTCCTCAACGTCAAAGCCGGCGATTTCGCTTGGGGCGTGCCAATCGCAGAAAAAATCACCAACGCCGTATCTTCCCGAGCCTGTTTTGACCCAGCCTTTGCAGACAAAAATCTGATAAAAGGCCGGGGAATCATCCTCTCTGAAAAAAAATGGCCCGGTCTGCTGCGCCCTGGTCAAGGGGCGGTAATAAGCAGTCCATTCAAGCCGGCCTGGGGCAAAACTGGATTCATCCCCGGCAATGGGCCATAAAGGAAACCGTTCGAAAGAGCCCCCGCTCCGCAGAGCTCCGGGGGACGCCGGCCCGCCGTGGGCGGGACCCCTGCAGCCTGCGGCAAACCAATTCTTCCGCCAGGGAAATGGCGTATGAATCTGCGGCTGTGCCTGCGCTTGGGGTCAAGAGGGGCGCCCACTGTCGCCATGCGGGCCGCCATGGCCAATTTCGAAGAGCCGCACAAAAGCGCTGCTGTGCCAGCCGTCAAATGGCGTAAAAATTCGCGTCTTGTCAGTTTCATAAACGAGGTCCTTTCTTGCTCCCTCGCCCCCTTGGGGGAGAGGGCGCCATGGCCGCGCGCCCTTCATTTGAATAAGTCTTGCAGATATTCAATGGCTTGCGGCCAAGGCATGGCCGTGACATCGCCAATTTTTGCGGGCCGCTCCCCCTGGAAAATAAGCGATAAGGATTTTACTTGGCTCTTGTAAGTTTCCTTGAAAGATAAAAGCCCGGAGCAATCCGAACTATGAGCTATTTTGTTGGATTTGATTTCAAAAGCATAAAGCCTGCCGCCTAGGTCAATTACGCAATCAACCTCGGCGCCCGCATGGGTGCGCCAAAAAAATACATGTTGTTTTAATCCGGCCATTTCAGCCAACCGCAATATTTCAAGCATGATGAAATACTCAAACAGCAAGCCTTTTTCTGTCGTTGGCACGCCTACGGGAATAAGACCGACTAAAGCATTGCGCACGCCAATATCAAAAACAAAAAATTTAGGATGCAAAGACAGCCGTTTGGCAGTTTTACCCGTATAAGGAAAAACAAGGGTTCCCACCAAAGTATCCTCCAAAACTTGAAAATAATGGCGAATAGTGGAATAGGCGACCCCCGCATCCCTGCTTAATGACGAATAATTGACCTGGCGTCCGGAAACGGCCGAGGCCGTCTCAATGAAACGCGAAAAAGGGCCGATTCCACGGGCAATTCCCTCGGCTTGTATTTCCTCTTTAAGATAAATAGTGGCATAACTTTTGAGCAACTCCCTTTGTTCTTGTTCCTTGGCCGTCAAAATGCCGGGAAGGCTGCCCAAAACCAATATCTCCTGCAAAGAATAGTGATGACGCCATTCGGCATAAAGAAGAGGCGCCAAATGCCGGAAAAGAATTCTCCCCGGCAAAAGATTCCCCGTATTTTTCCTAAGCTTCCTGGCGCTGGATCCCGTCAACAAAAATCGCGTTTTGATTTTTGCTGAAAGGCCAAAATCAATCAATGATTGAACCTCGTTGATCAATGCCGGGACCCTTTGGATTTCATCCACAATGACGCCCTTGGGCGCGTTGCCCTTAACGCGCGCCATAACTTCCTGGCGGAAAGTCGCGGGTGACCGCGCTAAACGAATACACTCCTCATCCCTAAGAAGATTATAAACCATATAGGATTGCCCTTCCAAAATTTGAGGGTCCAGCCAGGCTTCCCTGGGAATATCAAAAGCGCGCGCCAGCAAAGAAGATTTGCCTGTCTGACGCGGCCCCAGGATCAGCATACTCGAAGCGCCCGCGGCTATTTCATTTTCTAATATACGTTTTATCCACATATTGATATTATACATTGAAAAATAGCCATTATTTTAATTCCCGATCTCTTTTTTAGATTAAGCGGCGCGAAAACGTGAAAAATGACAAGCAGATTGCGATAATCAAAACCATGACCGCTCTCCCTGGAATATCCATTTTCTTGATCGCCATTTTGGTTTATGCCAACACTTGGGCCAATGAATTTGCTTTTGATGATATTCAAATCATCGCGGATCAATTGGATAAATTTAGCCTAGGGATGATTCCGAAGATGTTTTTTAAGAGCTACTGGTCCCCGGCGTCGGGAATCTACCGGCCCCTGACAATGGCCAGCTTTGCCGTTAATCGAATTTTCTTGGGGACCTCGCCCACGGGCTTTCATTGGGTCAATATTTTGCTTCACGCCGTCAACAGCCTTCTGATCTTCGGCCTCCTCAATAAACTTCTTGGTCTGGGACGAAAAAATATCGCCTGGGTCGCCGCGTTGATATTTACGGTATTACCCATTCACACCGAACCCGTAGCCGCCCTTGTGGGACGGGCTGAAATATTGGCCATGATTTTCGCGATCCTTTTTTGGCGCGGTCACCTTGAAGGCAAAACAGGAAAAGCCGCCCTCTGGCTCACCTCGGCTCTTTTTTCTAAAGAAAGCGCAATCATGATCCTTCCCTTAGCGTGGCTTTGGGACCAATCGATAAAACATATCCAAGGTCCACAAATGGAAAATTTTTCTCCTGGCGACACTAGACGCCCAATGCTGGAATTTCCCCCATCCCCTATCCCCGAACCCCGGACCCCGCACACCCTCTTGTCTTTTTGGCCTTATATGGCGGTCGTGTCTATTTGGTTTGGATTTCGATGGTTGGCCCTGGGGCGCCTGGGGATTGATCCGGATTACCAGTATTTTGCCGGAAGCCATTTCATAACGCGAATTTTAACGATGAGCCATTTCTCCATCGCGCGCTATCTTCGGCCTACCATCACCGGACTCAATCTCTGCGCCGATTTTTCACGCTGGTGCATCCCGGATATTCTCCCCTCAAATCCCGCCGGCTGGCTCTGCCTTATCTTCTGGATGATATTCATCTCAATTGGTCTTTTTCTAATTCTTTCTAAAATCGCCATTCGCGTTGGTTTCTGGCTCCTTTGGCCCCTGATCGCGATGATCCCAACGTCAAATATTTTTATTTTAATTACCCCCATCGGCGCTGAACGATTCCTGTATCTGCCCTCTTTAGGTTTTTGCGTTTTAGCGGCCCTAGCCATTGACGCCGGGCAAACTAGGATTAAACCCCTCATGATCCTTATCCCTTTGCTCCTCTACTACGGAGCGCTGGCCGTCAATCGCAATGCTGACTGGAAAAATCAAAAAACTCTTTTTGAGGATACGGTTCGCAAAGCTCCCAAAAACTTCCTGGCGCACAATCTTCTAGGTGTCGCCCTGTCTAAAGAAGGCCGGCTCGATGCGGGAATCCAAGAACTGCATGCAGCTCTTAAGTTAGCTCCAAAAAATCAAAATGTTTTGGCCAATCTGGCCACAGCCTACAATCAAAAAGGCGATCTCGCGGCGGCCGGGGCAACTTTGGAAGAATGGATCGCATCGGCCCCTGAAAACCCCCGGCCGCGCCGGCTTTTAGAGAGTCTTCTTCGCCCCGGCCCTTAAACGGGCCGCTTCGGGCTGCTGACCGGTCATCTCCAGCAAATCCGCCAAATGGACCAAAGCCTCGGAACGATCCGTCAATTCAAAAACAAATAGCGATTGCGCCAAAGAAGCCGCTGGCTCTAACTTTTTAAGCCAGTCAAAAACAGTTTTATCAGCGTAATAAGTCGCCTGATAGTTCGTCCAGGAAATAACGAACAGGATCGCTTTTTCATCAATCGGACTTTTCTCCGGGTTGCCGTTTCTCACGGCATTGCTGATAATTCCCACCGGAATATAACTGACGCCGTAATCATTAGGATCGCCCGTGCCAAAATATGACAGATAAACCGAATGAATCCCGCGTTCTTTAAGATAACTGGATAGCTCACCCAAACCTTGGCCCCAATCATTATTGGAATCCGTTAAAAAGCGATAGCCGCCATTGGCGCCGCCGGAGAGCTCGTTGAAATAGCTGACAAACCATGGCGATGCCTGCGCCAAACTCAAGGATCCGCCCGCAATGACGGCCCAAGGCAAAAAACGCGCCCAATTCCTGCGGCGATCAAGCCAAGACAAGGCCCATCCGCCGGATAAAATCACAAAAGGATAAACCGGCAAAATATAACGCAAACCAATCTGCACTTTCGAGACGCTGGCCATCAAAAAATGAAACCCTGCCAACAGCAGTCCCCCGCACAAAATAAAACCTTCATTCGTCAATAAAAAATTTTGATCCGCCGATTTCAAACTTTCTTTTTTCGACTTGAAACCTAAAACTTGAAATTTGGAACACATTATTCCCAATGCCATAGCCAACGCCGCCAGATGCGCCAAATTGCTTTTGAGAAAAAAGGCTCCCAAATAATACAGACGCCACCCTTGAATTCGGTGTTCCCCCCCAAAAAAACTGGACCGCCCCTCGCTGACTTGAGCGAAGGTGTGCCCAAGTCCTTTCCAATAAATCACCGGATTGGTTCCTTGGTAAATCCCGATGACGACCAACACAAAACTGACAACCCCAACCGCCAAATGCCGCCGCAATCGTGAATTTTCCAGCACCCGCCGGCGTTGCCAATAAAAAATAAAAGCCGCCGGCACCACCGCCAGAGCGTTGGTGTATTTGCTCGTCAAACTTAAAGCCCAGACCGCGCCGAACGACATCGCCGCCAAGCCCGACGGTCGCTGGATGAAAAAATAAACCGCCGCCCAAAGGGCCGCATAAAAAACGGCGCCGGAAAAATCCGTCGTAACCAGCGTTCCATGAGCCAACAAATTAGGTTCAATAGCCAAAAGCGCCAAAGACCAAAACAAAACGCCTGTCCCTAAATTCCTGGATAGAAAAGCCAATGCCATGATCAATGCGCCCAAAAAAATCAACCAATGGAACGCGCGCGCCGGGCGCAGCATTTTTTGAGCAGGGACATTGTTGTGATAAAAGAAAAAATCAGCGAACTCATAATTGCGTCCTTTTGAAAATGCCGGATGGCTGGTCTCCAAAAGCGGCCGCTCGTGGCCGGGCGCCAGCCGCAGGGGCAGAGCCGCCGCCAATTCGGCCAACGGCGGATGCCAAATCCCCTGATAGCGATAATCGCGATTTTTCGCCATGACGTAGCCCGCCGTCAAATGGAAGGGCTCGTCATAAGTCGGCGACAAACGAATGATCGCTTCACGGCCATGATAAAAATAGATGCCGGCCAACGCCGCAAGAATTAAAAACTTGTCTCTACCCTCTCCGCGCATCACTTCAACGCGCCTGTTAGAAGCGCCAAATACTTTTTGGCTTCCTCATGATTCGGGTCGAGGCGCAGCACCGTTTGAAATTCTTGAAATGCGCCGGGGCCGTTTTTTTGGCGCCAATAGGTGGCCGCCAAATTGTAATGGGCGATAACGTTTGATGAATCGGCTTGCGCGGCTTCTTGGTGCAACCGGGCTATCTCCTCAAGAGGCGCCCCCTGACGTTCGCGCGCCACCCCCAATGAAGTCAAAACATAAGCCTTCTCCTGCCGAAGAGAGATGACGGCATCGGGTAATGAACGGTATTCTTGAGCCAATTCCAGCATCTGGTCAATCTTGCGCCGGCTTTGCCGCCACCAACGTTCGGCTTGCGGCCAGTCCTCGCGCGACGTTGCCTCATAAGCCAGGCCAATGGCCGGCTGGGGATATATCAGGCGCATGACTAGGGCCTTTTTTAGATAACGCAATCCCTGATCGCGCCTGCCTGGCTCTCTTGCCCACAAAGCTCCTAATTCAAATGAGGCGCGCGAGTAATCTTCGACAATGTCCTGATTAAAGAAAAAATGCTCCTCATGCGCCCGGTAAGGACCGCGCAAAATCAAAAAGGGCCACAAATCTTGAGCCAGGGCGCCGGCGCAGAAGGCATCCTTCTCCAGGCATAGGCGGCCCGCCAAACCATGAGAAAACCTGCGGACAAAGTCCGCGTTGATTTCCGTTTCAAATCCCGCGAACACATTGAGATGGCCGTTGGCGGTCATAAAACTCCGCCACGCCTCCGGCGTTTCGAGTTTGGACGGCAAAATCATATTGTCGTAACCCCAGCGATTTTTAAGGCAGTTTTGATACCATAGCGTCCCAGAAAGACCCTGGGCCACGATTCTTAAGTCCGGCCGGCGTCCTCTGTTTAAATGAGCCTCCCAAGCGGCAAAAAGCTGCACATCATCATGAAGAACAGCCGCCGCGCCACGAGGCAAGCTGCGCATCAGATTAAGCGCGTAATCATAAGCGTAAAAATTATTGCGAAGGCCCCAGGGTTCCATGCGAAGCCAAAGAAATAGGGGGATCATGGGCAAGATAAAAATTTGAACCCGCTTCAAATTTACGACTGATGAACACTGCGTCTCAATTTTGACGAAAAGCCACTGAAGACCAGCCGCGATCCAAAACCCGGCCATCAAAAAACTCGGCAAAAAATGATCCTCTAAAATTTTAAACGCATGCGGATTGGGTGGCAGATTGGCCATATATAAAAATAACGGCCCCGTCACCACCCAACAAAAAAAGGAAGGCCAAAACTGCCGCCGCACTAAAAGAAAAATCCAGCCCATGGGAATAACGGCCAAGAACGGCCCAAAAGTTTCCCACAACACTTTTAGCCAATGCCTGATATCCAGCCAAAAAAGCTCTCCGGAAACATAAGATTTAGAGAGCAAGTCCACGGTGGAGCCATAACTCTTGCGAATCACGCTATTGATAAATGCCGCCATCGTAGATGGGTCCCCCCAATTGACCAATGGTTCGCCCCTGCTGCGAATCAACATGTAGCCAAACACGCCGAATCCCACAGTGACAAAAGCCCACGCCGCTAAAAAATGCCGCCTCCTGAATCGAACCCAGCCGGGCACAAAAGGCGCGGCGTAAATCGCGGTTAAGGCCAAATCCATGCGCGTGCCTAAAACAAATGGGAAAATAAACCCTGCCAGCAATAATCGGGATGGTTTCTCATTGATCTCATGAATCCAATAAAGAACCGCCAGAAGCCCCAAAAGGCCCAATGTGTACATTTCGGAAACAAAAGAAAGCCCCAAGATGGGCCGCGCGCTCATTAAGGCGGCGGCGGCAATACCGGCAGGGATGACGCCGATTCCATATCCCCGGGCGCACCAAGCCACAAACAAAAAACCGCTTCCGCAAGCAGCCAAAGCGGACAATGCGTTCAGGCGGTAGCTGACATTGCCCCAGGGAACAAAATCAATCCAGGCGCGCGAAAGCAAAACAAAAAAAGGATACCCCGGCGGATGCGCCACGCTCAAGCGCTGGGCGGCCACGGCAAATTCTCCGGCATCGCGAAAAGGCGCCACGGCGCCGCAAGCATGATAAACATAAATCGCCGCGCAAACGGTAAAAAGCGCCGCGGCCGCCTTTCTCATTGTTAATTTTGAGCCCTTCGTCGCAAAAGATTGGCTTCCGCGGTATTTCCCGCTCCATCGAATAGACCGGCCAGATCAAGTATGGCGCCGCGGTCCCCGGTGAGGTCATACACTAAAATTGAATAAGCGATCTGCGCCAACGGCTTCCTGCTTTTAAGAAACTCAAAAGCGTCTTTTTTCGCGTAATAGGTTCCCTGAAGATTGGTGGCTGAAACAGCCAAAATAATTTTGGGCGATAGAGCCGGGCTCTGCGCCGTCTCTCTTCGGCGAACCACATTGCTCACGAATCCGATGGGCACATACCCAATACCATAGGCTCCGGGGTCTCCGCTGCCGAAATAGCTCAAGTAAATGACGGGCAGGGAAGATTCCGCCAGGCCCATGGCCCCCTTATCTGTCTTGGTCGCGATGGCCGAGACAAAATGAGTCTTCAAGTATTGTCCCAATTCACCCAAACCCTGGCCCCAATCCACATTCGAATCCGTAAAGAATTGATAACCGCGCGAAGCGCCTCCGGATAACTCATTAAAATAAGACAAAAAATAAGGCGAAATTCGGCCCGTGCTTATAACACCCCAGGCCATCAAGCCCCAAACCACCCAAGACCAGGGCGCCCGTCTCGACCAATGATTCGCCGCCACCGATGCCATCAGTATTAAAAATGGATAACAGGTCAATATATGCCGGTGGCCAATCTGAACGGTGGAAATCATGCCCATGGCCATTGCCCCCGCAGGAACCAAAAGAAGAGCCATCACCGTGGCGGGAACCTCCCCAAAACGGCGCCCGCGAAATCGCCCGGCAACCAACACGTACCCCGCAATAGCGAGCGTCAAATGGCAAAGATTCGTTTTCATCAGAAACGCCATCGGAAAATACAAGAGCCATCCTCTTTTGGAGTGTTCCCCCCAAAAAAAGCTCCATCGCCCATCCGCAGCGCGCGCCCACGTCGAGCGCGCGCCCTCCCCATAAACATGCCAATCAAGGCCTTGGTAACAAAACAAAAAAATCAGAAATACCGGAATCACCATCACTGAAATACGTTTGGCGTGCGTCAGCGTCCATTGGCGCCAATGAAAAACTCCTATAAAAACTAAGAGCGGCCAAATCACCAAATTGGTGTATTTGCATAGCATGGCGGACGCGACAAAAATGCCCAAAAGAGCTGCTTTAAGCTCCGTGGGTCTCTCCAAAAAAAGACACCAAACAAAAACGGCGGCTAAAATAAACACGGCGGAAGCAAAATCTTTGGTCGCCAAGGCGCCATGCGCCAGCAAGCTCGGCTCAACGGCCAAAAGCGCCACCGCCCAATATTCGGAGCCTGGAGAAAGTTTCTTGGCATAAAGCCATAACACAACAATCAAAAGGGGCGCAAATACCAAAAATAAGGACCATCGGCAGGCACGCAAAATCAACTCATGCGAGAGCGCGCTATGATACAATAGCGCGTCGCCCACATCGTAAATCCAATGGTTTCGATACGCCGAGTCTTGGGGGTTGGCCAGCGGCAGCTGCCGGCGCATCTTAAATGACAGCCATGCCGATGAAATCATCTCGGCCAATGGTGGGTGATCCAGGCCCTGGAAATGATAATCTCCCCATTTCCACGCGACGTATCCACCCGCGATATGGACCGGTTCATCATAAGTCACCGATAATCGCCGGATCGCCGAATTGCTCCAAACGAACATCAGCGCCAACAAAAACAACGCCAAAAGTTGGGGGGCTTTGAATTTTCCAATAAAAATTCGCGCTTCTTTGAAGAAAAAAGCTGCGCTCATCACAACCGGCTCATCCAACCCAAGGCCTGCCTGTCGCCCGTGAGATCATAGTAGCGTTGAAAATTTTCCCTCGCCTCGGCGCGCCTTCCGATCCCCAGCAGCGTGACACCCCAATTTTTATACAGAAGCCCGTAATTGGGAAACCGCTCTTGGGCTCTTTCATAACAAGCCAATGCTTCTTCCTTACGATTTAAACGCTCCAGAATAACGCAAGAATTGACCGCATAACTGGGCTCTTGGGGCGCGGCCTCCTGCGCCACGGCGCTCATGGCCAAAGCCCCGGCGTATTGACCTTCCTCAACAAGACGCGCCGCCATTTCACCGGACTCAAGATGCACGTTCAAATTAACCCACAGCGCGTCGCCGCCCTTGACTTTGGCCATTTTCCAATCACGCGCCGTTCTCAAAGGCTTGCCGGCCCAAGCCCAGGTTTGGCCGCGCGCAAAATAATAATAGGGAACCATGGCCCGCTCCCGGTAATGGCGCCTCGGCGGACCATCAAGACCGCGCAACGAATAAAACGGCCAGAAAAAAAATTTTCCCTTATCCTGATTTTGCGCTTTGGACTTTGGACTTTGGACTTTGGACTCCCCTTGGCGCCACTGAACAATTCCCAAAGGCAAAAGCTTTGCCGGTTCCACAAGCCCCAGCTTGAGCGTCTGGTACACCAGTTGATGCTCCGCTGCCAGTCGCCGCTCGAAAGCTTCACGGAGTTTTTCCCGCCGGCTTCTGGGCGTTGTTCGAAAATCAAACCCATAAAGGCTTGGATACACAAGGCCGGCGCGATCAGCCGCATGAAGTTCCCTGGGATGGTCGCTTGATCCCAAATCCGGACGCCTTCTCTCCACAAAAAGCATGTAAGCCGTCGCATACATGGGATCATCGCCGCCCTCCATTAAAAAATATCCCTTGGGCGGAATCCCCCTCAAAATATTTTTGGCAAAATCATACACCAGCACATCCCACCGCCGCCGCCATGGGGCTTGCGCATCGCCCAAAGCCTGGGCAACACCGGCGGCGGTCAATACCGCCAGCAGCACAAAAAAAATGCCGCCCCAAGAACCCAAGCGCCGCTTCACCATGTCCAGGGCCGCCGGCGCCGCGATCGCCAAGCAAAGAAGGGGCAGAAGAAAAAATCTCTCCAGCGCTCCGGAGGTCTGCGCGTCAAATGGGGGATTACCTAAAAACAAAAAAAAGGGCCCGCTGAAAATAAATCCCAAGCCCAGGGCAAGAGCCAAGGCTCCTTGTCCAGAAACAACCCAAGCCACGATTCCCAAAATTCCCATTAGCCCGATAAACCCGGCAGGAACGTCATGCGACAAACCCTGAAAAAACCGCCTCGTCTGCGCCCAGTAGGACGCGGCATTTCTCCTATTCGCGCCTTCAACAGTGAGCGTGGTGCTGCCATAATCTTTTCTGCTTAATACATGCCAAAACCGCTTGATCGTGGTCGGATTGCCCCAGTTGAAAACCGGCGCCCTATTCGCGGCGATGGGTAAATAACCATACACGCTCAAACCCAGCGCCCCCGCAACAATGCAGCCTATGAAATATCGAATAATCCGCCGAGCATTCTTTTGAGGCCGAAGCGCCGCCATGGCCAATGCCGCAACGGCGGGAACAAGCAAAACCAGCGTGTGATGATTACCCATGAAAAGCCCGAAGAGAAACGCTCCGGCAAGCACGCGTCCGCTCTCAAAAGCCAAAAACGTAATGATTCCCGCCGCAGCCAAAAGCGCGAAGACTTCCGTTTCTGTTCCCACGACCATGAAAAGCTTGCTCATGGCCAAGGCGACCAAAACAGCGCCCGCAGCGATCCTGGAACAATTTAGGCGCCGGCGCCAAAAATACCAAAACGCGCTCCATGCCGCGGCGATGCTCAAAGCGCTCAATAAATTAGAACGGTAAGCGGCGTTCCCCGGAAACGCCGTTTGGGCCAATTTTTCCAAAAGAACATAAAGCGGATATCCCGGGGCATGCGCCACACCCAAAACAGCGCCCGCAACGATAAACTCCCCTGAATCGCCGACCGTTAAAAACGGCGCCATGTTCCAAAGCGTCCAAGCAAAACTTCCCAAAAAAATAACCAGCAATTCACCCATCCGGTAAATTATCCTGTAATTTTTGATTCAATGCTCACAAATGATTGACACGCACGCCCATCTTAACAGTCCTGACTTTGACACCGACCGCAATGAAGTCATTGAAAAGGCATTAGGCGCCGGAGTCCGCCAAATCATTGAAATAGCGGATGAACCCAAAGAGTGGGACGGCGCCCTCTCTCTCGCCCGGCGTTACCCTCAAAAAATTTACTGCGCCTGGGGCTGGCACCCTCACTATGCCGGTCAAAAAAACGACAAAGCCTTGAACCGTCTTGAAAACCAAAAACTTCCATCAGAAATACTCGCCATCGGCGAAATCGGCATTGATTACTTTAGAAGCCGCTCTGATCCTCAAAGTCAAAAAATGATTTTAGAACGGCTTCTCAACATCGCCGCTAAACTCCAACAACCCATTATCATCCATGCCCGCGAAGGCGCGGAGGGCCGGGCTTTTGACGACCTTTTCAGCGTTTTAAAATCGCTTTGGCGCGCGCCGCTTGCCCAAAGACGATTTCAGGGAGTTATCCATTGTTTTTCAGGCGGCCCACACGAAGCCCGGCAGGCTCTTGATCTAGGATTGGCGCTCGGCATTGACGGCCCGATCACTTATCCGAAAAATACGGCCCTTCGAGAAACCATTAAAACAATCGGACTTGCCCACCTTGTTCTCGAAACAGACTCTCCCTATCTGCCGCCCCAAAGCATCCGGGGGCAACGCAATGACCCCGGCCAAATTCCAACGATCGCCGATTGTTTGACATCAATATTCAACCTGCCCCGGCAAACCATCGCCGAAAAAACCACGCATAATGCCGCCGAATTATTCGGCCTGCCCAACAAAGAGCTATAGTTGTTCAGAGGGTTGGAATGAAACAAATAATAGGGCGGGTGAACTCAACAATATCCCTTGCGGTATTTTTTATTTTCTTGGCGTTTCAACTTTCGGCTCAAGACGTTCCTGCGCTGGGCATCAAGGTGACGAAGACGCATATCGAGGCGACGGCCGGAGGAAAACCGCCGGATAACGCTAAAACGCCCACCCAAGGAAAGGCCTTGGCGCGGGATGCCGCCATTGTGTCCGCCCAAGCGCATTTGGTGGCATATCTTGAGGAGCTCAAAAAAGGCGGCCAAACTCTTAAAGAACTCTCCCAAAAGGACAAAAAAATCAATCTCAAAATCAAAGGCGCCCTATCGCGCGCCGAAGTCAGCAATACCCACTGGCGCGATGACGGCAGCGTCATAGTCACCCTGCGCCTATCTAAAAAACACGCCAAAATCATCCGCGGCGTTCAGGTTCCATAACGCGGCCCTTGGCCGCGGCAAGAAAGCCTGGGGCGCGCCAGCCTTCAGCTCTCTTTGGGCCGGCGGATCAACGCTTGTGATTTGCGTTCCTGGTTCGAAACGCAATAACACAATCACTTGATAACCCGATAACTCTTTTATGGAGCCATTCCTTTCAAACGCCGCAGCGACCACTCGATCAACAATAAAAAAGCGGCGCCTAGCGCCATAGCGGTCGTTAAGTCGTGTCCTTGGGTCCGCCTAGCGGATCCGGATGCATCACCGGAGGCAGACGATCGTGACAATTCCTCAAGCAGGCGTTGAGCGTATGCTTGCGGAACCTCTTCGGACCATTCAGTTCCCTGGCCCAAAATAGCGCCGCCGTTAAGGCTCGTTAAGCTGCTTAAATAAAGCTCATCCCGCGCGGCGCGGAACTCTTCTGTGGCGCGGCCTTTAGAAATAATAATCTCCGCCTCCGCCTGTTGACCTCGATGACTAATACGCGCCCGAAGCGGCGGCCCCTGGGCTTCGCTGTCCCAATAGCCCTCATAAATCCCAGAGCCCGCAACCCTCTCATGAAGGCTGACTTTATCCCCTTGCGGCAATATCGTGCATTCTCGTAGGCCCGAACCTCCTGGCGTTAATTTTGCGATAAGACGCCAACGGCCGTCTCCTTGGCGCTCGGCTGACAACTTCAGCGCCTGTTCTTTCGAGTCGTCCCCGCTCACCCATGAAAAAAGCCCCTCCCAAAAGGCATCATAAAGTTCAGCGCCGCCGGCCATCGCTCCCCCACGGACTTTCCATAACCAACTGCCTGAAAATCCAACCCACGCCACGCGGCCCTTGTCCAGCTTGGCGGTCGCCAATGCGGGATATACCCCTGATTCAACATCAGGGCTCTCAAAATTAGCCACCAGCAGCGGTTTCTCTTTAGAGTTCAGTGAAGATCCCGGCAAAAATTTAAATGGGTACACGGCATACGTTGAATTCAACCGGTCGCGCCAAAAATTCAAATTTTTCACCGGGTCGGGATAAATTCCAAAATGCTCATTCCACCAGGACACATCATGAATCGCGGGCATAAAAATTCCGGTCTTATAAGGTTCCTGGGGCAGCGCGGTTAAAGATAAAAATTCATTTAAGAACGGCCCATATTCCGGAC
This sequence comes from Elusimicrobiota bacterium, assembly GCA_016207685.1. GTDB lineage: Bacteria > Elusimicrobiota > Elusimicrobia > JACQPE01 > JACQPE01 > JACQPE01. Next base: position 16,825 of record JACQPE010000126.1, read on the forward strand.
TCTGCCGCATGTTGGGCCCGGAGATCACCACCAACCCTCCGCCGGAGCGCACAAAACGACCGGCCTCATCCAAATATGAAGGCGGCAATCCAAAACGGGAAAACGCGAAATCTTGGAGCACAAAAACATCGAACTCCCCCAGGCTCCGGGTAAAAATTTCCTGCGCTGGAAATGGAATAAGCGAAAGCTCCGACTCGCCGTAAGGCGGCGCGTCTTCCGGGTTGCGCAAAATCACAAAACTTACCAGTTCCCGGGATGTTTGACTGCGGATAAGCTCTCGCAGAAACACATAATCAAACGACGGCTTACCGCAAAGGTAAAGGACCCGCAGTTTTTCCCTTAAAATTTGAGTGGTGATAGAAGCGCGGTTATTCGCCGGTTCCTTATCCCATGATGGACGCGCAGTCTCAATCACCCAATTTTTAAAACCCACATTTTTGGGAACAGTCAACGTCAAATCCAAGGTCTGCGGCGACGCACCCGAAAGAGTGACGGTCGTTTGCCAAATAAGCTCACCGCGTTTTTCATCGCGGATGCGAATATGGAGAAGATCCCGCAAGCCCTGCGGGTAAACAAGCGTCATCGTGAATGGGGCTTCCCCTCGCGCAAACACAGCCCGGGGAAATTTGACCTGCGTGATCTCCAATTCGCTTGACGCGCCCGCTCCGAAAAGCACGGCGAACGCGCGGATGCCCAATGACGGCGGCGGCTGGTCGTCCGTGTCAACGCCGTCCGTTAAAATCAAGGCTGTCCCATCTCTGCCCAAACGCTGCCGCAACAGACCCAGCGAATGACCCAGCCGCGTTTCCTCTCGGCCCTTGATCATTTCCAATTCTCGACCTTGCGGCGTGGGTTCAAGCGTGGCGGAAAACCCATACCATTCAAGGGGCGCCCGCTCGCGGGACGCCCACCGCTTGATTGAAGAAAGCGCCGATTTGAGCTCTCCGGAGTAAGGAGCCATGCTTGCTGATTGATCCACAAAAATACAAAGCGGCCCGATGGTGTTTGTTGTGCGATCCCAAGAAAACTCCAGCCGTCCCAAAGCCGCAAGGATTCCCGCCAACGCCAAAAGGCGCAACCCGCTCAAGAGCCACCAGGCGCCACGGCTATGAAGACGGCGCCTTGAATGCCACAAAATCATACCGGCGGCGGCCACCGAAAAAACCGCGCCTATGACCAGAATCCCATCGGCAAGAATAAATCGAATCATTGGCGCCTCAACTTCTGTTCGATAAAGGGCGAATGAATGGCATCTTGTTTATACGTCCCTGTGAGCGAATAAACAACCAAATTAACCAAGAGCTTAAAGCTTTCCTTGCGTTGATTTTCGCCGCCGGGATAGCAGCTCAAAAGATAGCGGCCTTCCCTATCGCGTAAGAGTGTCCCCAGGAGATCATTGCGGCAATAAATCACGCCGTAACGCTCACCGATCTTGATTCCCTCCAACGTGCGCCCCCGCTGTAAAACGCCTCCCAACTGCTTCACTAAATAAAAAGCGCGAAAAACCGCGTGATTAAAAGGAATGGGCTCAAGGCGCTTCCCTTCAAAAATCTGCTCCATTTCCCAGCGCAAACGTGCATGCTCCGCTTCTTCATTGCGGTCAGGCAGGGCTTTTAGACCCTCGGAACCAATAACCAAAAGCATGCCGCCGCCTAAAAGCACCCAATTTCTAAGCGCCACGCGTTGCGCGGACGTCCAGGACTGAAATTGCGGTCCGGAGACCCACAACACAAGGCCGTGCCGGGATAACTCATCCGGCATAGGACGGATCAAATCTTTAATGACAGGATCACTCTCAATGCTCGTCGCGCTTTCAACGGCTTTGCCCCAATCGCGCCATACCGTAGGATAGGGGTCGTAATCCTGACCATGACCCCAGCGCAACACGCCGATTCGCAAAAGGTCGGGGTTAAAAACCTCACTGGCATGTGAGTACCGAGTTCCGAGTTCCAAGTTCCAAGTTATCAACAAACAACTACAAATCATTAAAAACCTGGGCAACTGTTCAAGCCCTTTCCCTCCATCCCCCTCGCGAAGGCAGGGGTCCAGATTCCGGTTGGCCTGGATTTCCCCCTTTGCAGGAATGACGGACTGAATTTTTGCAAACCTGGAACTCGGAACCTGAAACTTGGAACTATTCATCGTAATTGATTTTCACGGCACGATGACCAAACCAAGACCGCTCCCTCGATCATCAACAGAATTAATGCCGCGACCATCAACGGCCTAGAGAGATCGCTCGCCCCAAGAGCGGCCACGGCGCGGCGCGGCCTATTTAAAATTTCCGTCAAGGTCACTTGAGAATACAAGCCTGATTCACCTGACAACCGGCGCATCTCTTTTTCCGAAGCGCGTTCAAGATCTGATTCCAGGCCCCGCGGCGGCGCATTGACGGCCACATACGCCGGCCAATCCTCTTCTTGTTCATTGATGCGCAGGCCGCCCCATTGGAGCTGATAAATACCTCGCTCCATCAAAGGGCCTAGACCGACTCCCGCTCCCTTCTCGTACGCCTTAATCAAGATAGTTGATGGCGACCTGGCTTTAAGATCGCGCTTAAATCCGGAGGGAAAATCAAAACTCCAATTCTCTCCCCAAATCACGCTGCGACTCGCAATATTGGGGGCCGACGCCTTAATTAAGGCCTCGACCAAGTTCACAAAAAATCCTTTAAGCGGCAAATTCGTCCACTCCGAATCCATGGTCGTCGCCCAGAAAAAAATCTTAACAGGGGCGCCCGCCGCTGCCGGGGACCCGCCTCCGGCGGGCCAGCGTCCCCCTGAGCTCCGCGCCGTGGGGGCCGGCGGGTCTATTGTCCCCCCAGGCCCTGCGGGCGGGAGGCCGGCGCCTTCAAAAAAAAGCTCAACCAGCATCGGCAAAGCTTGGTTTGATCTCCCCCGTGAACCCTCTAATGAGAGCCAAATCTTTTTGGTCCTTGCCGATGGCGTTAGAACAGCCATTTGCTCCACGCGCACCTTTGAAAGATCTTCGGCGGTAATACCAGAGGGGGGCTGATCGCCCAGCCAATGCCCCTCGACATCAGGCATCATCACCATCCGGCCTTCACCAGGCGCAGCCATACCTCGAAGCGCCATTCCTGCCATTACGGGTGTCTCCAAGGCAGCTTGACGGCCGCCGGAGGCAACGAAAAGCGTATTGCCCTCTTTAGAAATAAAATCCGCTAAGTAACGGGCCAGCGGCTCGGCCAAGGGACCCGTGTTCAAAAGCCAAAGCTGCCTCACGCCAGGAAATGTCCCTGGTTTGCTCAATAAGCGCTCGGCCTCTTCTTGCGTTACGATGCTCCATGTCTCTTGAGGCCGAAGGACTTTAAGAGCCTCGCGGACGTAAAAACTTTCGCTTTCCGATGCCCTCCGTCCCGGTTCACCATCTATAATCAGCAAGGCCCCCTGGCGGGCCTGGCGCCGGACCCAAAAATATTCATCGTCAAATTCCAGTTTGTCCGCAGGCAAAGAAAAACGCAGCGCCTTCTCCTCTGAACGAGGAAGATTAAGCACATCATCAATCACCACCGTCGTTGCCGAGCAATCGGCAATTCTCACGGTTGCCAAAGTCTTGCGGGTCAGGGCATCGGCAATAATCATTGCCGGCGGCGGCGATGACTCCCTGTCTCCAAAACAGTCAATGACTGCTTGAAGCGCGCCGCCGCGGCCGGGCTCTTCCAGCCGCAGCCGCCTATTAGATAACTTCGATTCCGAAGGCGTCACCAAAATGACCGGCGCCTCATCCCAAACGCCTTGAAAAAAATTTTTGGCCTCAAAGCCATGCCGGGCAAAATCAGAAAAAACATAGACGCCAGCCGTCCGAAGCGCCTCGGGGCGCTGGGAGAGCCACGAAATCCATGCCGCCTGACGCGTCTTAGGCGCTGAAATCTCAAGGCGGGAGAGCGCCTGCTCCACTCGCGTGAAATCACCGGAGGGCTCAAGGGTGAAAGCTTCCTTAACCTCCTCATCAAATGCTAAAATGCCGATCTTGATCGAAGGAGAGCTGCGCCAAAGCTCTTGGGCGACCATATGAGCGGCTCGAATCGAGCGTTCCAGAAAATTGGATCCCGTTGCGTCGCGGTAACCCATAGACGCCGAAACGTCAATAACAAGCCAATAAATCACCCGTCCCTCTTGGGCCGGGCCGCCACCCCCCAAACCCCGCAGAAGGGGTTTTGCCAAAGCCAAAAAAAGCGCCATCCAGCATAAGCCCCGTGCCACGGCTAAAAACCGGTCGCGCAGACGCTGGCGCGGCAGCTGCTCTTGAATAATGGCCAGCAAAAGCCGCGTGTTAGAAAATAAAAATTCCCGCCGCCGGCTCGGCCGGCTCAAAAAATGCAGAATAATAATACCGAGGGCTCCGGCCCCAGCGGCAACCGCAAATAAAGGCTCAAGGAAACTAAACAATGATTTGCTACTGGGGACCCATCTCCGATGGGCCGGCGTCCCCCGTGGCTCCGCGCAGCGGGGGCTGCCGGCGGTGGCTGCGCTGCATCAAATAATCAGCCAGCGACCGCCCAACGTCCTGAAGCGTCGTCCAAAGGCGGTAATCAATGCCGCGCTTCAACAGCCATCCGGATAATTGGCTCTCTTCTTCCTGCCAGCGTTCTTGATAAATCCGTCTAATTTGCCCAAGATCAACGTCGAAAGAGGTTTGCGTTTTAGTCTCAAGCGGCCGAACGCGCATTTGTTCCTCTGCCATTGCGGATAAGTTGATTTCCGTAGGATCAACAACCCGCAGCGCCACGATCTCATGGCGGCGGCTGCTTAAGGCCTCAAACGAAGAAACCAGCTTCTCAACAGGTTCCCCGATAAAATCAGAAAAAATAACGACAACCGCGCGCCGGGGCATTTGAGCGGCCAAGCTTCCAAAACTGCCGGAAAAATCCGTCCGGTCGCCATAGCTTGAAAAATTCTCCAAAAGATGCGCTGCCTGCGCAAGCTGCTCCCATGAAGCCTTGGGCCGCAAAAGCTCCAGAATGCCCTCGCCAAAAAGAGCCATACCGCAAGCGTCATGGCTTGCCAAGGCGCTATAACACAATCCTAGGGCCGCGCGAGCGCTCATGGTCCATTTATCTTGGCTTGCTCCCGAAGCGCGAAACGTCATGGAACGGCTCGCATCAATGGCCAGCCATATCGTGCAGTTGGTCTCACCTTGATAAGAACGAAGAAAATACCGGTCCTTGCGCGCGTACACTCTCCAATCAATGCGCCGGGGGTCCTCCCCCGGGACGTAACTTCGATAATCAACAAATTCGCTGCTGGCGCCCCTTGACCAAGAGGTTGACTGCGCTCCGATAGCGACGCTGCGCTCCGAAAAACGCGGCACCAAACGCAAACCCTTGATTTGCGCAATCACATCAGGATCAATCAACGACGGCATAAAAAAATTAATGGATGTCGAACGACGAATGTCAAATCGAGAATTCTACGCATCCTTCAACAGTTCGGCGATCACTTCTTCGGTTGACTTACCTTGAGCATGGGCCTTAAAATTTAAAATCATACGGTGGCGCAAGACCGGATAGCTGCACACCTTTATATCCTCTTCGGAGGGTGCATTTCGACCGCTTAAAATGGCGCGCGCTTTGGCCGCCAGAACCAACGATTGCGTGGCGCGCGGCCCCGCGCCCCAAGCCACCATCTCGCGAATAAACAGCGGCGCTTCCCGTTCGGTGGGCCGGCTTTGGCGCACCAGGCGCACCGCCAAGTCTTCGACATGGGAGGCAACCGGCACTTGCCGGATGGCTTCCTGGATTTTAACGACCTCTTGCGCGGAGAGAACCTTCGATGCCTTGGTCAAATCGGCCGCGGTCGTGCGCCGGACGATATCGCGCTCTTCCTCGGCCGATGGATATGAAATTTTGATCTCAATGAAAAAGCGGTCCAGCTGCGCCTCGGCCAAAGGGTAAGTTCCCTCCTGCTCTATAGGATTTTGCGTGGCCAGCACAAAAAAAGGCTCGGGCAAGGGATAATTGGCGCCATTGTAAGAAACAACATGCTCCTGCATCGCCTGAAGAAGCGCGGACTGGGTTTTTGGCGGCGTCCGGTTGATCTCATCGGCCAAAAGCAAATTGGCAAAAACAGGCCCTTTGACGAATCGAAAATGCCGCTCCCCAGTTTTAGGATTTTCCTCAAGAACGTCGGTTCCCGTGATGTCCGAAGGCATCAAGTCCGGAGTGAACTGCACGCGCTTAAATTCCAAATCCAGCGCCTGACTGAATGTTGAAACGATCAACGTTTTAGCCAAACCCGGCACGCCCAAAATCAACGCATGCCCCTTGCAAAAAAGCGCAATCAAAAGCTCTTCCACAACTTGATGCTGTCCCACGATCACCTTGGCAATTTCAGCCTTTAGCCGGCCGATATTTTCCAACATCGAATCAATCTCTCTGGATACTGCTGATTTCATGGTCCCCCCCAAAAAGCAATCATGTTTAATTTACCTTGATTCCAGCCTCACCACAAGATATCAGGGTTCGGCCATCCGAACAATAGAATTGGCCGGGCCCGCCAAATTCTCTAAAATTTTCCATTGACGAACAGGGCCAAAGGGACTAAACTTGACTACATGATGAGCGCACATTTTTTAAAAATTTTGACCAAAAGAGCTGCCTATGTTCGCGGGCTGATATTTTTACTTTTTTTCTCCTGTTCCTGCCACATAAAAACAATGTCCCGCGCCGGCCGCCGCCATGCGCCGCAAGGAGAAAAAAAATTGCCGATGGCCGCGGTTATTGCCTTTACTCAACACGGCGCGCTTGATGCCGCGAGTCGTTTGGCCGCGGGATTTTTTAACGGCGCTTTGGCGCAATCCGGTTTCGTTGAGTTGACCGATGATTCTCCAAATTTTCAAGACTGCGCCGCCAGCGCCTCTTCATGCCTGGCCCAAGTGAATAAAAACCATGGCGCCCATAAGTTCATCTTTGGTATTTCCGTGACCTCCCTGGAAGGCGGTTACGCGATTGAGGCGGCTGTTTTTGAAAGAAAAACCCGGCAAGTAATCAGCCAAAAAAGCGCGCTTATTAAAAATATCAACGAAATAAAATTAACCGCCGAAGAATTGGCAATTAA
>JACQPE010000129.1 GCA_016207685.1 Elusimicrobiota bacterium
CCATTGGCCCCCGGACCAAAACCCCCGCCCTGGGCCCGGGCCCTTCCAGCCCCGGCCGCCGATCCACCCGGAACCGCCGCCGCACCATCAGCAAGGCGGCCCATCGGAAACGATCATTCGCAAAGAACTTAATTTCACGTCCCTTTCTCTGCGTTTGGTCAGCGTGCAAACAGGAGAAATCCTCGTCTCCTCGTCCCGAAGGAAACCCTTTGGAACGGATGAGTTGACCGATGTCGTTGACAGCATGCTCGATTCGATGAAAAAAATTCTTAAAAAATAGGAACTCCCCCTCCGGGTATCGAGCAATGAGCACTGACCCCAAAAAAATAAAATCTTTTTATCGCTCCGCTGGAGGATATCACCCCTTACCCATCTTTAATCTATGTCTTGGCGCAACATAATCCTTGGATTGACCGCCGCGGGAGGGATGGCCGCAGGAGCAGGTTGCCGGCTGGGCTCTTTAGCGTCTCCTAAAATCTATGGGTCAATCTCGGATGCCGATTTGACATTAAGCGCTTCCCATGAAAACCGGCCCATGAAATTATCGGAACTCAAAGGCGCGCCATGGATCGCGAGCTTTCTTTATACGACCTGCGCCGGACCATGCCCCATGTTGGCGGCTCAACTGGCCCGGCTTCAATGGTCCTTGCCTGATGACGTTAAGCTGGTCAGTTTCACCGTTGATCCCGAAAAAGACACGCCGGCCCGGCTTTCAGCCTATGCGCGGCGCTTTCAGGCTGATCCCGAGCGGTGGTTTTTCTTAAGCGGCCCCACGCCGGCGCTCAACGCCTTGTTTCGGGATTCTTTTAAAATTGCCTTGGCGGAAAACCCCAAAGGACCGCCGGGGACCCAACTCATTCACAGCACCAAGCTTGTCCTCGTTGACTCTCAAGGCTCCGTACGCGGCTACTATGACAGCGATCAGGCCGGTTCGCTGGCTTCATTGCGGCAGGACGCCAAAAAATTATTGAAGAAATGACTATAATCCAATTCACCGCATGGAAAAACTAATCAACAATTACGGGTGGGGCCTGCCGGTCGCGGCCTCGACGGTTGCCGGCGGGATTGATTTTGGTATTCGCATCATTCATGTGGCCATGTTTGTCATTTTTATCTTATGGGCCATTTTTTTTACCTACCTCCTCATCCGCTACCGCCGCATGGATGGCGTCAAAGCCGATGCGTCTCATGGCAGGCTGATTTGGTCGCTCGCGCCGGATGTTGTCGTTTTGATTTTTGAAATCAGCCTGATCGTGCTTTATGCCATTCCCGCTTGGAGCCGCATCAAAATAAAATTCCCCACGCCGGACGAGTCGCACAACCTTGAAATCGTGGCGGAACAATTCGGCTGGATCATCCAATATCCGGGAGCCGATGCCAAGTTCGGGCGCCGGTCCCCGGCCTTGGTTAATGCGAGCAATCCCATGGGTCTTGATCCTGAAGATCCGGCGGCCAAAGATGACGTTATCGGTGTTAACGAACTGCACTTGCCTCTTGGAAAACCAACGCTTGTTCAACTCACATCCAAAGACGTGATTCATAGCTTTTTTATTCCTGAATTTCGCATTAAACAAGACGCTGTCCCGGGTATGAAAATTCCCGTTTGGTTCGAACCAACCAAAGCCGGGCAGTATGAACTCGGCTGCGCCCAACTCTGCGGCGTGGGCCACGCCATTATGCGCGCTGACGTCTTTGTTCACGAAGCAGCGGACTATGACGCCTGGATGACCCGGCAACGACCGCAATTTTCCCCACAGGAGTAACCAACATGCCAGAAACCGCAGCGCTCTCGCATCACGGCCAAGACCGCCACGACGCGCACAAGCTTCCCTGGGTCAACAAATACGTTTTTTCCATTGATCACAAAGTGATCGGCCTTCAGTATCTTTTCACATCCATGTTTTTTCTGCTTTTTGGATTCATGCTCATTATGCTGATTCGCTGGCAACTGGCTTTTCCGGGAAAGCCGATTCCCCTAATCGGCGGGCTCTTATCCCAAGCCTTGGCCCCCGGCGGCATCATCACGCCGGAGTTCTACAATGCCTTAGGCGCCATGCACGGCACCATCATGGTATTTTTAGGAATCGTTCCCATGGGCGTGGGCGCTTTTGGAAATTACATCTTGCCCCTTCAAATTGGCGCTCCGGACATGGCTTTTCCGAGATTAAACATGATGTCGTATTGGTTATATGTTCCCGGAGGCCTCTTAATGCTGGCTTCCTTCTTCCTGCCGGGCGGCGCCGCTCAATCAGGCTGGACCTCGTATCCGCCGCTATCCATTATTAACCCGGGCCAGACGGTTTGGCTTGTAGGAATGCTCTTCTTGATTTTTTCTTCCCTATTCGGCGCCATTAACTTTCTGGTCACGGGCCTCAACATGCGCGCGCCCGGAATGAGCCTCTGGCGCCTGCCGGTCTTCGTTTGGGCCCAGCTCGTAACCTCCGTTTTGCTCCTTTTGGCATTTCCGCCTCTGCAAGCCGCAGCTATCCTGCAATTTATGGACCGCGTGGCAGGCACCAGTTTTTATATTCCCGAAGGCTTGATCGTGGGCGGCCAGGCTCTGGCGGCCTCCGGAGGCGGTCAGCCCATTCTTTGGCAGCATCTCTTCTGGTTTTTGGCGCATCCCGAAGTCTATGTCTTAATTCTCCCGGCCATGGGCATTGTGGCTGAAATTATCGCCAACAACACGCGAAAACCTCTCTATGGCTACAAGGAAATCGTTTATTCCATGTTTTTTATCGGCGGTATGTCCTTCGTGGTCTGGGCGCATCACATGTTTATCAGCGGCATGAGCCCGGCGCTCGGAAATTTCTTTTTGGTGACGACCATGATCATTTCCGTGCCGTCCGTGGCGGTGTTGACCTGTCTTGTGTTCAGTCTCAAGGGCGGCTCCATCCGGTTCACGACGCCCATGCTCTTCGCCCTGGCTTTCCTTCCCTTATTCGGCATCGGCGGATTGACGGGCCTGCCCCTGGGGCTCACGGTCACTGATATTTATCTTCATGACACCTACTATGTGATTGGACATTTTCATTACGTCGTGGTCACGGGCACCATCATCGCGCTCATGGGCGGAGTCTATCATTGGTTTCCCAAGTGGTTCGGCCGCAAAATGAACGACGCCTGGGGACGGGTTCATTTTTGGACGACCGCAATTTTTATGAACGGCATTTTCTTTCCCATGTTCATCCAGGGTTTGGCCGGCGCGCAGCGCCGCCTTTATGACCCGACGGCGCAGGCGCATAACATCGTCACGCAACCCCTCAATATCGTGAGTTCCGTAAGCGCCTGGCTGTTATTCTTGGCGCAAATTCCGTTTCTGGTGAATTTTTTCCACAGCATCTTCAAGTGCGAAAAATCCGAAGAAAATCCCTGGCGCGCCACGACGCTGGAATGGGCCTGCCCCTCGCCACCGCCTCATGGCAACTTTGACAAAACGCCGCATGTCTACCGTGAACCGTATGATTACTCTCCGGAAGGTTACCTAAGCGACTGGAGGCCTCAACATCAAGAAGCCGGGGCTCGCCCATGAACACCCACGCAACGACCATCAGCGGCCATAATCCGGAATTTGCCACCACCGGCATTCCCAATGGCAAATTAGGGATATGGCTCTTTTTGTCATCGGAGGTCATGCTTTTTGCCACGCTCTTTACGAGCTACATCGTCTTTCGCACCTCGGCTGCGGCATGGCCCAGGGGATGGGACGTCCTGAATGTCCCGTTGGCGTTAGTCAACACCCTTGTGCTCATCAGTTCTTCGGTAACAATCGTCATGGCTTATGCCAAAACTTTGGAGCGCGACCAAAAAGGCTTTAGGCTATTTATGGGTCTGACGATTGCTTTGGCCTTTGTCTTCTTAGGAATCAAAACTTTTGAATATCGCTCCAAATTCGAACATCACCACTACCCGTCAAGCAGCATCTTTTACGCCGTCTATTTCACCACCACCGGCCTACATGCTCTGCACGTTATTGTCGGTATCATTTGGAACTCATGGCTGTGGCACGCCGCTGCCAAAGAATGGGATGAATGGTGGTTTCCGGGACGCATCGAATATGCCGGTCTTTATTGGCACTTCGTGGATATCGTCTGGATTTTCTTATTCCCAGCGCTATATTTGCTATAGGAGACCATATGAACACCGCCGCCTCAACGAATCACAGCGCCCAAATCAAATCCTATCTCATGGTTTTTGGCGCCCTCCTTGTGCTGACCGTCGCCACGGTCACCGCATCTTATCTGCGGCTTCCGGCCGTCCTTGGGCTCATGGTGGGCCTGGCCATTGCCACGGTCAAAGCCTCTTTGGTCGCGGCATTTTTCATGCATCTTAAAGGCGAGCGCCTGCTCATTTACGGATTACTAGGGCTCACGTTTCTTTTTGTTGTTTTCCTTTTTACGCTGCCCATGATTGACATGTCGGCCATTGGAATCAACCGCATGCCCTATGGAGGCGCCAACGCCATGGCGGCGCCCCCGCCTGCAACGGCGCACCATTAGCATGTCGCTAAAATCATTTCATGTCTTGCTCATCAGTGTGTTTCTGGGATTTTGCGCCTACCTAGGCTATTGGCTGCTGAAATATCAAACCACTTGGGCCGGAGCGGATGGGGCGCTGCCCGCAGGCTTCCTGATGGCAGGCGCCATTTTGGCGTTAGCGGCGGGAATTCCCTATCTAGGCTGGTTCCTGAAAAAATCCAAACTGCCTTAAGGTTAACAAATACCAAAATGTTCCTTTCAAAAATTTTCCCATTATTCACCAGCAATGCCTGGGCATGCGCCGTGTGCTTCGGAAAGTCTGATTCGTCCCTGTCCAAGGCATTCACCTGGGGAATCGCGGCGATGCTGGGGCCGACATTCGCTATCCTGATCGTCTTGGTTTTCGCGATCAACAAAATCGAAAAGCGCCATCGCCATCTTTCAAACCAAAGTCTTACCCAGGATTAAGGCGCTATGAACTCAATAACCATGAATCTAAAAACGCCGTCGAATCAACCCTATCTTAAATTTTTGGCCCAACTGACGGCCTTGGCCGCTTTTATTCTTATTATTGCCGGAGGCCTGGTCACATCAACGGGTTCGGGCTTGGCGGTTCCTGATTGGCCTTTATCCTTCGGGCAATTTTTTCCTGCCATGGCCGGCGGCGTTTTCTTTGAGCACGGCCACCGCATGATCGCCGGAACAGTGGGATTGATGACATTGATATTAGTCGTTTCCATTTGGCTTCTGGATCAACGCCGGTGGCTGCGCCGGCTGGGGCTTGCCGCGGGAGGGGGAGTGATCCTCCAGGCTTTTCTGGGTGGGCTCACCGTCTTAATGAAGCTGCCGCCCGAAGTCTCCATTGCCCACGCCTGCCTGGGTCAAAGCGTCTTTTGCCTTCTCGTCACCATCGCCGATGCGCTCAACCTTGAAACCGACAGCGATCCTGTGACATTATGGCCCCGGACCAATTTTTGGAAAATTCTTCTGGCCACCACCACCGTTCTTTTTGTTCAGCTTCTTTTAGGCGCCATTCTCCGGCATACCCATGCGTTGGCCATGCTGCATCTTGTTTGGGCCTTGGCCGTGACGGTTAAAATTACCATCATCTCCAGTCGGATTCTCGGCGACGGCCGATTCCCGCGCGCCCTATCTCAACCGGCTTTTCCCTTGGCGCTTCTGATAACGGCCCAGCTTATCCTCGGAGCGGGCGCCCTCTGGATAACAAAAAGCCCGCCATCAACTGAATTCTCCTGGCGCATGACGCTGCCAACGGCTCACGTGGCCGTCGGCGCCGCCATGTTGGCGCTTTTATCTACCTTGACTTTGCGCGCGTGGCGACTGGAAATGTCAAATGATGAATACCGAATGAGGAATTCAAGCGAATGACTTTAGTCAAAAATTACGCCGAACTTTCCAAAATGCGCATCAGTCTATTCGTGGCATTAACCACGGCAATGAGCTTTTATTTGGCCGGCGGCCAAGCAAACGCCGCCATGTTCCTATTGCTCACAGGTGTCATCCTGGCCTCAATGTCCACGGGAAGCCTCAATCAATATCTGGAGCGCAAGCTTGATTCCCTGATGCAGCGCACCAAATCACGTCCTTTGCCTCAAGGGCGCATTCAAGCTTCTAAGGCGCTTTTATTCGGATCAGGCTGCGGCGTTTTGGGCGTCATGATCACTCTGGCATCAACAAATATCTTGAGCGCCGTTCTAACGGCCGCCACCATTGTTATTTATATTTTTCTCTACACCCCGCTTAAAAAAATCACACCGCAAAGCACCTGGATCGGGTGCTGTTCCGGGGCCATGCCCGCTTTAATCGGCTGGGCCGCGGCGCGCGGCGAATTATCGCCGGCCGCCTGGAGCCTTTTTGCCGTCCAATTTCTTTGGCAAATTCCCCATTTCCTGTCGATTTTTTGGCTCCACCGCGATGATTACAAAGCCGCCGGGTTTCGCGTACTGCCCGTCCTCGACCCAACCGGAGGCGCCACGGGCATTCAAATCGCCATTCATGCGTTGGCCCTGCTATTAGCTTCAAGCATCTTGCCCCTCGCCACCGGGCTTAACGGTGTATTTTATGGCGCCGGAGCCACTATTCTAGGCGGAGCCTTCCTGGTCATGAGCCTGCGCGCCAGCTGGTATCTTGATATCCGTAGAGCGCGCCAACTCTTTATCGGGTCGCTGGTTTATCTGCCGTTGCTCTATTCGCTCATGATCATTGATCAAATAATCATTTGAATGAAATTTTTGAAATTGGTTAAATGGAACATTCCGCCGATGAAAATTATTCAATCAACACTGATCATGGCATGTTTCACTTTGGCGGCTTGCGCCCAAAAGCATGACACCGTGGCTCTGGGCAAAGCTTACTTCAACGGCTTCGGCTGCAAACAATGCCACAGCGTTGGACACGACGGCAAGCTCTACGGCCCTGATTTAACCTATGTGGGTTTTCGAAAAAACCGGCAATGGCTGGAGCTATGGCTCAAAAATCCACACTCCTGGAAAAACAACACCCCGATGCCTAATTTTCATTTTCCCGATGAGGTGCGTTCGGCTCTAGTGGACTACCTCTCTTCGCTCAAAGGCCAAGATTTTAAAGGTTCGCCTCCTTGGAACGAAGCCGCATTCTCCCAAGAGCCCATCAAGCGGGGCGAAGTCATCTTCAGCCGCGCCGGCTGCGTCGGCTGCCACGGAATTAAAGGCGTGGGCGGCTACCCCAACAACAATGTCGTGGCCAACAAAATTCCTTCGTTGACTCTTGTGGCGGACGGGTATTCTAAAGAAGAGCTGATGGAGCGCATTGCCAAAGGCAAACGTCCGGATAAAACCGACCCATCGGGACCGGCGCCCATGATTGAAATGCCCGCATGGGGCGCCGTTCTCAAAACCGACGAAATCGAAGCCCTTGCCGAATACCTCTTCTCCCTGCGGCCGCCCAAAGCCGCAGGCGAAGAGTGGTAACCTTCTCTCCTCCGATATCATGATGACACAACCGATCATTGGGATACATAACGTCAGCTTTCGATACCCCAAAAGCCCAACGCCGGCTCTCGCCAACGTCTCCTTAATGGTCAATCAAGGAGAAATCTTCGGCATTTTAGGACCCAATGGAAGCGGCAAATCCACTCTGCTGGGCCTGCTCTCCACGAGCCTCGCCCCCAAAGAAGGCGCGATCACCATTGCGGGTTTCGATTTAGTTAAAGACACTGCGGCGATTCGCATTCTCATCGGCGTTGTTTTTCAACATCCGGCTCTTGATAAAAAACTGACCATTGAGGAAAATTTGAAAGCTCAAGGCTATCTTTACCGCCTCCAAGGCCGTAAACTTCAAGAACGGATCGAACATGTTCTTGATGTCACCGGTCTTTCGCTGCGCCGGCGCAGCCTCGTAGAAAAACTCTCCGGTGGTCTCATGAGGCGCGCTGAAATCGCCAAAGGCCTGATCCACCATCCGAAAATACTCATTCTGGATGAACCTTCCACCGGACTCGATCCCGGAGCGCGTCTCGATCTTTGGCGCCACCTCAACGAACTTGCGCAAACGCTCCAAACAACGGTCGTGGCCACGACACACCTCATGGATGAGGCGGAAAAATGTTCGCGCCTGGCATTGATCAACGAAGGGACGCTCATCGCCCTGGGAACGCCTCAAGAGCTTAAGGGTCAAATCGGCGGGGACGTGATCACTCTCGCGAGCGCCGACCCGCAAGGACTCAAAAAATTTATCGCCGAAAAATTCTCGGACAACGCTCAAATTGTTGATCAAACGGTCCGCCTGGAGCGCGCACAAGGCCACTTGATCATTCCACAAATTATCAGCTCTTACCCGGGGACAATTTCTTCGGCGACGCTCTCTAAGCCGACGCTGGAAGACGTGTTCATTCACCGCACGGGACACCGCTTCTGGAACCAGACATGATTCAATGGCTGGGAGTCGCAACGCTGTGGCAAAGAGAACTTCTGCGCTTTTATCGGGACCGAGCGCGCGTCATAGGCGCCTTTGTGCCGCCCGTTGTTTTTTGGCTTTTGATCGGATCCGGGATCGGCCGCTCGCTCCGTGTTCCGGGAACCTTAACCGGCATGAGTTATCTGCAGTATTTCTTTCCAGGAACGATTCTGCTGGTCGCGCTTTTTACGGCCATTTTCTCCACCATCTCCATAATTGAAGACCGCAGGGAAGGATTCCTCCAATCCGTCCTTGTGTCGCCGATCTCCCGCTTAAGCCTGGTCCTGGGAAAAATTTTGGGCAGCGCCACGCTGGCTTTCCTGCAAGGCGCCGCTTTTTTAGTATTGGCGCCCGCGGTTCATATTCATCCGGGCCTAGCCGGATTCATCAATGCGCTAATTCTTTTAGGAATCGCCTCACTGGGGCTTTCGGCCCTAGGCTTTTTGATCGCATGGATGCTCGATTCGACGCAGGGATTCCACTCGATCATGAATCTCTTTCTCATCCCCATGTGGCTTCTCTCCGGAGCGCTCTTTCCCGCCGGTGGCGCCGCTTCATGGCTTCGGTTCGTCATGAAATTTAATCCCCTTTACTATGCCATGAATATCCTGCAGGCCAACTTAACCGCCTCATGGATGAATCCGCGCGCGCATTGGCTCGCCCCGGGAATTGATTTTCTGGCCATCTGCGCTTTTACTTTGGTTCTGATCATGGCGGCGGCTTGGGCCGCGGAAAAAAATTCGTGATGCCCGCCTGGCCCTCCTTCAATGCCGGCCTCAACTTTCTTGGGGCCTGTTTGCTGACGCTTGGGTATTTCATGATCCGCCGCCGCCAAGTCAAGCTGCATCGCCTCTGCATGAGCCTGGCGTTTGCGGTTTCAATCGTATTTCTAATTTCTTATCTCCTCTACCATTACCAAGCAGGCTCGGTCAAATTCCAAGGAATAGGCGCTTTGCGAACGATTTACCTGGGAATTCTCATCAGCCATACGGCATTGGCGGCTTTAGTGCCGCCCCTGGCCCTGCGCACCATGTATTTAGCCCTTAAAAAGCGCTATGCAGAGCACCGCCGGGCCGCCCGTTGGACGCTTCCCGTCTGGCTCTATGTCTGCGTCACCGGCGTGATCGTCTATTTGATGCTCTACTTTCTCCCATTGTTTCATGCATGATAGGACTGCTTAAGAATTTTCATGATGCTCAAGCCGTGAGTGAATTTTAATGGCGAATCCTTGGGTTTAATGGAGCCATCCAAAAGAGCTTCGTAATGAAGCATTTCGCGGTAGAAATCATCAGGGCGTTTTTTGGGGAAAATTTTTTCCATGGGCGATTTCCCCTCTTGTTGATACCGAACCAAATCTCCTTCGGGGACGCCGTTGCAGAACCATTCGATAAAACCCTTGTCTCCTTGAAGCTTGGCCCATTTGCGCGCGGGAATGGTCACCACATCTTGAATAACGCGGCCCATGCCCCCCTTTTCGCTTTTTAAGGAAAAAGCGGCGATTTGATCATATTCGGCTCCGTTAATCCGGCGGATATCCAACATGGCTTGGGTTTCTTGAGCCGCTCCCCATCCCAAAGAAACGCTCAAAAATTCCCAAAGGTGCAGCGCGTGCGAATGTTCCCCTCCAGCGCCGCCGCCGCGCTTCCAATAACCCAAATAGCTATCCCCAGGGCCGGCCAGCCATGGGTGCGCGCCAAAAATGCCTTTCCAGTGTTCCCGGAATTCAACATCAATCGTTTGAATCGCGCCGACAAAACCATCTTTTGCCAATTTCAGCATGGCTTCAATGCTGTCGGAAATTGAATGGTCATAACCCACGGTAACGATTGTGCCGGGATGACGCTTCAATAGTTTTTCAAAGTCTTCAATACCAGCCAAGTCCGGCGTGCAGAGAGGTTTTTCAATATGCAAAAGGCGGGGGTTTTCCTCGATAGCCCGAAGGGCAATTTTCATATGCGTGTCCGGAGGCGTGCCGATCATGATTAAGTCAAACCCTCCGGCAGGCTCTGCTCCACTCTTAAAAAGCTTAATCGCGTCATCCCAGGAGCCATAACGTTTGGGATAAATATCGTTTTTTGTTCTATCCAATGCCTTCGGGTCGGCGTCAACAATGGCCACGCTCCAACCCATGCGCCGCGCTGCTTGGGCCAAATGGTTCCCAATGGAGCCGGCGCCAATAATTTTAACTTTCATTGAAAATTGGGGTCGAAATTGGGGTCGCATCTCAACATTTTACATTTGAGAGCAAGGAATACACGGGAT
The DNA here is from genome assembly GCA_016207685.1 of Elusimicrobiota bacterium. GTDB lineage: Bacteria > Elusimicrobiota > Elusimicrobia > JACQPE01 > JACQPE01 > JACQPE01. The sequence continues at coordinate 10,695 of JACQPE010000129.1, forward strand.
AAAATAAGTGAAAAAAAATGACGAGATATAAAATGTTGAGACGTGACCCCATTATTCTTTTGAGATGCCGTAGAAATAGACGCCTGGAAACATGGGATTCCAGTAGAAGCCCTTGACCCAGTCGCGCATCGCTCGGAATACCAAGGGTTGATCCGTGTAGATTTGAGGAACCTCTTCAAACGCCATTTCTTGAAGTTTGAAATAAATCATCTCCCTTTTTTTGGCGTCTATCGTCACGTTGGCCTCGTCAATCATCCGGTCCCACTCCGGGTAGCCAAATCCCTGGCGCAATGGATAGCTGCCGCGAGAATGCAAAAATGCGTAGGCAAAGTTGTGCGGATCCGTGTAATCAGCGGTCCAGCCGATTTTAAAAATGGGAAGCTTGTGCGCCCGGCTTTCAGCAAGATAGGTTGACCACTGAATGCCGCGCAGATCAATCTTAAATTTTGAATTTAGAGCCTCGACGCCGCGTTTGAGGATTTCACAGGCCATCTGCCGGTAAGTGTTGTTGGCATCGTAATAAATGGCCATGCGAAAACCCTTATCCCAAACTTGGCCGCCCCATGCTTGTTCAAGATATTTTTTGGCCTTGACGGAATCATATAAATAGACGGGTTGCTTAGGGTTGTAGCCGAGCATCTCTTTGGGCATGAAGCCCGTCGGACGGTTCGCTTTGCCCCGGAGAATTTCTTTGATATAGACGTCGGCGTCAAAAGCGTGGGCGAATCCCTTGCGGACATTTTTATCCGTAAAGAAATCCGGAGGAATGCCTTCGCCGTCAAGTTTTCCCGAATAGATGGCGGTGTTGCCGGCCGTGCTGATCTTGAAGGTAAAATAAAGAGCCTCAACCCGGACATAAGGAAAATCATAAAGCTTAACCCCCGGCAAATGGGCCAGTTGAGGCTCGTATTGGCGGCCCTGGGTTTCATCGAGATAATCAGCGTCGCCGGAAGCCAACAGAAGCTTGCGCGTCCCAAATTCCCCAACGCCCTTGATGATAACGCGTTCCAAAACCGCGGGCTGGCGCCAATATTTCTCATGGCGGACCAAGGAGATTTGTTTCAAGTTCTTATCCCAGCGCTCGAGCATAAAGGGGCCAGTGCCGTTCATGTTGGCATAAAGAAATGAGGCTTCTTTCTTGGGATTGTTGAATTTCTGCCATGTTGTCGGCTCGCCGTCCCAATCGCCGTTTTTAATGGCCCAAGTCTTGCTCACCACATAGCTCTGCATGGGCATGATCGAAAGAAACGGCCCATACGGTTTTTTTAATTTAATAACCAGCGTTTCTTTATCACAGGTAATTCTGGAAAATAAATCAGGGGTATCCACAACAATGGCGCCGGTTTCATCGCGCGTGCCGGGCAATCCGGCAATGGGCTCCAAGAGCAGTTCTGACGGCCCACCGGCGCGGTCATAGAGCATAAAACGGAGCATGGAGTAGCGCACGTCCTCGCAGGCGAGGGTTCCACCTTGGTGAAAGTTCACGCCCTGGCGTATAGGGAATTTATAAATAAGTCCATCGCTGGAAATGAGGTCATTGTGGCGCGAGGGCACGGCTTCAGAAAGGATAGGGACGTAATCGTTGACGGATTCGCGTTTATAAAAAATAAGTGGCTCATAGACATTCATCAGCGCTTCGTAGCTGGCCGTGTCAAAAGCCCAGGCCGGGTCCAGGCTATCAAGGTCACCACTGGATTTGATCTCAATGAAAGTGCCAGGATTTTTAACGGGCGCGGACAAAACGCCCAAAGTCCAAGGTCCAAAATCAAAAGTCAATAAAATAAAAAAAACGAAAAAAATTTCCCTCTTCGAGTCTGGACGTTGGACTCTGGACGTTGGACTCTTTATGCCCCTATCCCTTTTTCGCGCCGTTGGCGCCGTCTAGAGATTTGGAGAGCCAGTAGAAATAAAAATAGTCCGGGAAAATGGGGTTGGGCACGAATCCCTGCACCCAGTCGCGAAGAGGCATAGGCTGGAGCGTTGAAATGCCGAAGACAAAGGGGGCGTCGTCGTACGCGATTTTTGTCAAGTCAAAATACATCGCCTCACGTTTTTTGGGATCAACTTCAAGAATGGCCTTTTCAACAATTTGCGTGGCCTTGGGGTTATTGTAATTGTAGCGTTCCGATTGGGCACCGTCTTTGTGCATGTAGGTGAAGGCGAAATTGTGAGGATCAGGGTAATCCGCCAGCCATGCCGTATAGCGCATAGGCAGCTTTTTAACGCTTTCGTCGCTAAGCATCGTGGACCAAAGAATAGGCCGGACATCAACCTGAAATTTGGGGTTGACGGACTCGACGTTTTTCTTGAAGATGTTGCTCGCTGTTTGGCGGATATCGTTGCCCGCATTAAAGGGCAAGACCATTTTGAACCCCGTTTCCCAAAGCTTGCCGCCAAAGGCTTTTTGAAAATGCTCTTTGGCCTTTTGAAAGTCCACCTCCCGGACCGATTGCTTGGCGTTGTAGCCAATCAGCGAAGGCGGGATGCAGCCGCGGGCGATTTTGGCCTTTTTGCGGTAAATTTGATCCACGACTACGTTTTGGTCATAGGCGTAAACAAATCCAAGGCGCACGTCCTTGTCCGCAAAAAAATCAGGCGGGATGCCTTTGCCATCGAGTTTGCCGGAGCCGATATAAGAATTCGCGGTTGCGTTGATGTTCCAGTTGAATTGAAATACCGCGCTGATATCAAGCACCGGAATATCAACCATCTTGACGCCGGGAATGTCGGCCACTTGGGGCTCAAGCTGATTTGAGACATAAATCGCGTCGGCATCGCCCTTGGCCAGAAGAAGGCGGCGCGTATTAAAATCGTCAACTTTTTTGATGACCACCCTTTTAAGTTTCGCCGGACCCCGGAAGTAATTGTCGTTGCGGACCAAAGTGATTGTTTTCGTATTTTTATCCCAATTCTCAAGCATGAAGGGTCCTGTGCCGTTGGTATTGGCAAAAAAATAGCTGGTCTCTTTTTTTGGATTGTTAAACTTTTTCCAGGTGTCCTCGGTTCCATCCCATTCTCCATGCGTGGCGGCCCAGGCCTTGCTTTGCGTGTAGCTCCATTGAGCCATGAGAGTGATAAAAGGAGCGAAGGGCTTGGCCAGATGAATGGAAAGTTTCTGGCCGTCAATTTTAATGCGATCATCTAAGGCTTTATAGTCGAGCGTGATGTTTCCCTGATCATCTCTTGTCGAGGAAGCTCCGGCAATCGGATCTAAAAGAAGGGACGAGGGGCCGCCGGCGCGGTCCTGAAGCATGAAGCGCATGAGGGAGTATTTAATGTCCTCGGGCGTCATTTCGCTTCCATCGTGAAACTTGACGCCCTTTTTAATTTTAAAAGTGTAGGTCAAGCCATCCGCGGAGATGCCGCCATTTTTCTTGCTGGGCACTTCCTCCGCTAAAACCGGCGTGAATTCTTTGACCGATGCCCCTTTATAAAGAATAAGATTGTCATAAATTTGGAAAATCACTTGGTGGCTCGCCGTGTCATAAGCATAGGCCGGATCCAGCGTGTCAATGTCGCCGATTGTCGCATAGAAAAAAGTATCTGGATTTTTGACTTGAGAAATAATATCGGCGGAGAGTGGACGAAGAGGCAATCCGGTCAAAACCGCAATCGCCAGAGGCAGCATTTTTTGAATCATGGCAACTCCTTAATAAATTTTGTCAAAGTGTATCAATTTACGATGACGGTTTCGATTTTGTCTTTAAAGTGAATAGCGGCGGGAGAGGGTTGATTGCTAAATGGAGCGATGGGGCAGAGGGCGCCGTGTCCGGAGGCGGTTTCAACCCAAGCGGGTTCATCTTTCCGGCACGATTCTTGAACGAAACGGCACCGGGGATGAAAATAACATCCGGTGGGCGGATTAAGGGGGCTGGGAACATCGCCTGTCAGGAGAATTCTCGGGCGTTCGCGCAGGCCGGGGTCGGGAATGGGGCAAGACGAGAGCAAGGCTTCCGTATAGGGATGCTGCGGGTTGGTAAATACTTCCCGGCTGGGCGCAAGTTCCACAATGCGGCCCAGATACATGACGGCCACGCGGGTGGCGATATGCTTGACCACGGATAAGTCATGGGAGATAAAAAGATAAGTCAAGCGCAATTTTTTCTGGAGATGATCCAATAGATTGAGAACCTGCGCCTGAATGGAAACGTCGAGCGCGCTCACCGGCTCATCGCAAACAATCACCTTGGGATTTAAAGCCAGCGCCCGGGCAATGCCGATGCGCTGGCGCTGCCCTCCTGAAAATTCATGCGGGTAACGCTCCGCGTGATGGCTGGCCAAACCTACAAGGTTAAGAAGTTCATTCACGCGCTCTTGCATCTCCCCTCCCCTGGCCGTCTGATGAATAATGAGAGGTTCGGCAATGACGTCTTTGATTTTCATGCGAGGATTAAGACTGGAAAAGGGGTCTTGAAAAACGATTTGCACTTGGGAGCGGAAATTTTTCCATTGCGCTTTGTCGGAACTCCAGAGATCGCGGCCTTTAAACAAAACGGCGCCCTCCGTGGGCGTTTCCAGGCCCATAATGAGCCTTCCGAGCGTTGATTTGCCGCAGCCTGTTTCACCCACAATTCCCAGGGTTTCCCCCTCATGAATGTCCAGATTGACGCCGTCAACCGCCTTGACCGTTCCTAAAATTTTTTTTCTGATGACGCCTTTGGACAGAATAAAGTATTTTTTAAGATTTTTTGCTTGAAGAATAATTTCGGAATTCATGCGCGGGCAGCCTCGATAAGATGATTCATTTGCGCCTTGTGAAAAATTTCCACAGGGGCGCTGGAGCGCATGACTGGATCATGCAAAAGGCAGCTTGCCGTTTGGTTGGCACGGGACGGCAAGAGCTTGATGTTTCCTTTGCGGCAAGAGTCCCAAGCATAAGCGCAACGCGGCGCAAATAAGCAACCTTCGGGGGACTTGGCGAGATTGGGCGGCTGGCCCTCGATGGGAATCAAGCGTTCCGTTTGCTCGTTGAGTTTAGGTATGGAGTTTAAGAGTCCCCAAGTATAAGGATGGCTGGGCGTTTGAAAAATTTGCTTGATATTCGTGCGCTCCGCGGGCTTGCCCGCGTACATGACGATCACCTCATCGCAAATCTCAGCCACAACCCCGAGGTTATGCGTGATCAAAATAACGGCCATTTTATAGTCGTTTTGCATTTCTCGCATAAGGTTTAAAATTTGCGCTTGAATCGTCACATCGAGAGCCGTGGTGGGCTCATCCGCGATCAGAATATCCGGCTTCATGGCCAAGGACATGGCGATCATAGCGCGCTGGCGCATGCCGCCGCTAAAGGCATGGGGATAATCAAAGACGCGCTTGGCGGCATGGGGAATGCCGACCCTGTCAATGAGCTTGACCGTTTGATCCCAGGCGGCGGCTGCCGTGGCTCCCTCATGGTGCCGGATGGATTCGGCGATTTGCTCGCCTACGGTGAGCACGGGGTTGAGGCTCGTCATGGGCTCTTGAAAAATCATGGCAATGCGGTTGCCGCGGATGGCCTGCATTTGACGGGGCGGCAGTTTTAAGAGATCAACGGATTTTTCAGCGCCTTGGGAGCGAAAAAGGATTTCTCCTGAAATAATTTTTCCCGGAGGGTCGGGGATGAGCCGCAAAATGGAAAGCGCGTGCACGCTCTTGCCGCAGCCGGATTCGCCGACAATACCCAGGGTTTTTCCCGGCCAAAGATCGTACGAAATGCCGTCAACCGCGCGGACCACTCCTTCTTCGGTAAAAAAATAAGTTTTAAGGTCGTTAACAGATAAAACAGGGTTCATTTGAGGAGTTCCAAGTTCCAGGTTCCAAGTTCCAGGCAGGGAAATTCCGAGTTCCAGGTTCCAGGTTCCAGGTCAGAAGTAGCAGAAGAATCTAAATTTAAATTTGATGTTTCTGAACTTGGAACTCGGAACTTGGAACTCGGAACTCCCAATTTTAAATTGCCGTCGTAATAAGCGTTTCGGTTGAGGTAACGCCCGGGATCGCGCGAATTTTGGCGACCACGGTGTTAGAGAGGGTGGCCAAATCCTCTGTCTCCATGTCTAACACCAGGTCCCACCGGCCGAAAACCGCCGAGACGTGGGCGACTCCCTTGGTTTGTTTGATTGACTGTAAAGCCTGTTTTTCTTTACCGGATGAAAGCCGGACAAGCACTAATCCTGTAACCATGAGTTAATTTCCCCTTTCGATTGTCATTATCAGACTGGGCGCGATTTTTTTCTCCCTAAGAACTCTAAACCCAAGAATCAGTCAATAATATCAAATGCGGCTGCGGACTTTGGTATTCTTGGATGTCAAAAGATGACTCAATCGGCAATCAAAAAAACTTTTTTCATCGGCTCAATAGCCTTGGCCGCCCCAATCGGTTTCTCTTTTTCATCGGAATTTCATCTGGGTTTACCCGCAGCCGTTAAGAAAAAAGGCGTACAATTGAGTGAAGAGGTGGGGCCGCGATGGCAGGCGAATCTCTCTGTTTCTCAAGCAAGCGGCGTTGTTGCGGCCGGGACCCCAATCGAGTCCTCCTCTCGTTTAAGACTCGCCTGGAGCGCGCCCTCCGAAGAGGTTGATCACTATGAATTTTCCATTATGGATATGATTGCAGGGCAAAGCGTGAGCACGCAGGCCTTTAAAACGGACACTTCTCTTCTTCTTGAAAATTTAAAATCCGGCACTTCCTACAAGGTCACCGCCGTCGCTTGCAAAGATTCCGCCTGCGCTCAAACGTGGCGCGGCAGCAACCAGGCGACAGGAACCACCAAAGAAGAGTATTGGCTCGTTAAGTCCACTGCTAATTCCCTTTCATCGGTCACCAAAATCGTTTCCAACGGCAACACCGTGCCCTCGGCGCTGCGCTATGGCAACGACGCCGGCGCCGGCATCGAGGGCTACCTTCAGCTCTATTACAATCCCGCTGAATCATCCCAGAAAGGCATGAAGATCGCGACAACGACAAATTCAGCGGCCACCTATTCATCTTTTACCGCCCTGGGCGCTTCCTATGGGCTTAACATGCCGTCAACGACAACCTATCTTTTGAGTCAGATAGGAACTTTTGCCGCCGTGCCTTTATCGGCATCCATGGGAAGCAAAATCCGGTTTTTCTTTGAAGCGACCCAAACGACGACGACCAGCAATGGCGAAAAGAGTTTGACGCGCATCGTGTACGTGGACAGCCAAGACGGCTATCGCGGCTGGGATTTTAACTCCGGCACGTCTACCCTTTGCCAAACCGCGGACTATGCCGTCGGCGGCGGTTGCGAACCGGCCATCGTCATCGGCAATACGAGCGATACCGTTAACGGCAATTATAATATCAAGAATGCCCGGCAATTTAAGGTCGGCTATCCCGCCTTGACCGACTGGCTATGGGACGGCGCCGCTGGAACGTTCATGATCTTCACTCTCGAAACCGTCACCTCATGCAGCGATTATCAAATGCTCTTCGGTTACGCCGTCTGGAGCGGCACAAATTGGATTGTCCAATACGCGTCGGAGAGCTGCCCTAAATTTTTTGAAGCGATGCAGGCCGCCATGCCGGTTCATATCGGCGGCGCTAAATACAAAATGTACTTTTCCTACAACGCATCGGCCGCGGTGATTTCAAGTTCCAGCAAGCCGGTCAAAATGATTTATGCCGATGGCGCCGTAACCGGCCTCGCCGGTAGAATTGATTTTGAAGATTGGGAATCCGAGTGGGACGCGAGAGGCGTTCACTATCTTTGGGCCAACGGCGTGGAATTAACCGACGCGGAGGAGGGTCAATTGGATGATTTCGTCATCTTTGCGCCGGACCCCGACGCCGATCCCAAAGCGCTGTTGATGTACACCAACATCCGAGCCACGACAACGGATGATTCCATGCCCTTTCTAGCGATGGCGACGTTGATTAATCCATAACGGGATGAAAAAAATTGCGAATTGCGCGTTGCGCGTTGCGCGTTCAAAAAAAATCGGATTTCTTGTATTTCTATTTCTAACTCTAAACTCGCCGCTCGCAACTCGGAACTTTCTCTATGGCATTGACAGCGCCGTTGGTTATGACTATGGAAATTTGAGTTTTTACTCCCCCTCCCGGGCCTGGCGGTTATGGATGCAGGATCGCACGGACACGGGTTCCGATTTCGTTGAATACATCCGCACGCACCGCTTTGAGCATTGGGACAATACCTTCAACGCGGGCTACGGCGGACAAGAGCGCGGTTTGCGCTGGGAAGTTAAATTCGGCGCCACGCCCAAGGCCGATACGATGTATCGCAACATGGTTGGGACGACGTTATTTTTACCCAGCCCAGGCTATCAGGTGGAGCCGTTCGTGCATGGCGATTACCGCCGGTACACAGGAGCGAAATTGACGGCCTCGGAAGCGGGTTTGCGCGGGACCGTTGGAAAAACTCTGGACGCCACGGTCTCCTGGGGCCGCCTAAGCACGACGCGCTTGGGCGATATTAACGTTAAAAACAGCGCGGGCACGACAAGCCAGCGCCTAGGCATGCATTGGACCCCGGCCATTTATATTTTTGGCTTGAGATTGAAACGCAAAGAATTTTTCGATCCCGGCAATCCCTATGATCCCCAGGATTACGAGGTGGATGAACACGGCGGCGGCATCAACTGGATGTTGGACCAAGGAGTCCAACTGCAGGGAACTTACGTTATTGAAGACCGCTCCAACGGCACCTGGATCAAAAAATACGGCATTACTTATCAGCAGGCGTATTAACGGAATTTCGCAGTTGGATCGTCACTCCGGTGGTCCCGAAGGACACGACCTGTCAACTGGGGTTGGCCGGTAATAATCCCAAATTCCGCACTTGGGGAAACTTTATATTGGGAAAAGTCCCGAACAAAAAAGTGCGGAATTTCCGATTCGATCGGTGGGAGATTGCTCCGCCCTGCGGAACAATCTCCCAGGGTAATCCGGCGCGAAGCGCCCCCCGAGCTCTGCGAGGGAAATTCCGCAACTGCGGAATCTGGGATAATGCGAATAAGTCATTGAAATGCGAATGTCTTCCGGTAATAATTATGTGGATTGGTTTTATCCACTCCAAGAGGTGTTATGACAATAAAATATTTATTGGTTATTTTAGCGGGCTTGGCGGTTACGCCGTCTGTTTCTTTGGCTTTGACGGCGGATGTCAGGGATCGAAATATTTTTATTAAAAAAGGCGTCATCAGCGGGAAAGTCACGACGATTGATATCGGTCGAGATAATTCATGGGATGCGCCGCCATCGGTTTTGATAAAAGTCGAGTCAAAATCTGACCTGAAACAAGTGCTGCTACTTTTTTCTCAAAATCCTGACGGATTCAAATTTACCATTGATTTATTGTCTTTTTTGACCCATGGACAAACCATCATTTTGCCTGATAAGGCGGACGCGGCGAAACTTCTCTCCCGTTTCGCCGCGGGCAGCATGCTCCCTTCAAAACCGGTGTCCAACGCAATCACGACCTTGGCCACAGAGGGGACGGACGAGGATATACCGGTTCTTCGGAGCCTTGTGGATTTTGAAAATGGTGAGATACAGGAAGCGGCCGGGCGCGCCATCGCCGAAATCGAAGGGCGCCAAGGAGCCTCCGGCCTAAAAACGGCATATAAGGATCGCGAGATTTGCCAAGTGATCATCGCGCATCCGAATAATGGGCCCAAATTGAGCGTCTGCGACCGGGAGTTCAGCCAAGGCCTCTCTTCGGATGATGACGGGGATGATGATGAGATCGACCAAAAGGATCATCGCCCTTAGGGGTTACTAAAAAGCGTCTAGCGAAACGTCCGGCCGGGCAGTGATTCCTTTCGAAACTAGTCGCGCTTCCCTATTCGCTGTTTTGGATTCCCACGCCTGCTGCGAAGCAATAGGGATCGGACCAAAATGCGCTGAACGCCATAGGGTCCGCTGAAAAACCCTGGGAACCATTTGCTAAGATAGGCCTACTGGCTATCATGGGACGATTGCGTTTTAACACGGTTTTCTTTTTCCTCCTGGCCCTCATCGCGCCACGATGTCTCCTTGGCGCGACGATTTCCAGCAGCCGGTCGGGAACCTGGTCGTCCACTGGCCTGGCGCCCTTTAGTTCGCTTCCGGATTTTGATGATGACGTCGTGATATCCACGGGGCATACCGTTGGGATTACGGATAGCACTCGGGCCAAGGCCAAGTCTATCAGCGTTCAAGGAACCCTTCGCTGGAACGTCACATCGGGCACGGCCACCTTGGCCGTAGGCGGGGGCAGCATCACGGTCAAGGCCGGCGGCAAACTTCAAATAGCCTCCACCGATGGCGCTCCCTTGACCGATTCAGCCGTGGCCCAAGTGATTCTTTCCAGCGGTAGTTCCGCCGGAATCTACGGGGGCATTGTCATTGAAAATGGCGGAATGTTTATCGTTAACGGCTCCACCAAAAACCCTTACGCGCTGGCCAGCGCCGACGCCGCCAAAAACGCAACGTCGCTGACCGTTAACTCCTCCTCCGTTACAGGCTGGGCCGTCGGAGATGCGATCACCATTGGCCAGACGGAAAGAGCGTCCACGAGCCAGACGGAAAAAAGGACCATCGCGTCGCTTAGCGGCGGCACCATTGGGCTCGATTCCGCCCTTTCCTACGCCCATTACGCGACAAACACCATTATCGTGGCCAACTTAACGCGCAATGCCGTCATCAAATCTTCCAATGCCTCCAATTCTCAAATCGGATATATTCGCAATTTAACGGCCTCGGCCACCAATTTTGTTGTCAATTACGGCGAGTTCAATGGACTGGGGGTTGACCAGGGCAATATCTATGGCATCGTCTTCGATTCGGGAACATATCCGAACGGCCAAGGCTCCATCGCAAACTCCTCCATTCATGACGGTTACACCGGCGTCTACATCAACCGCACGTCTTCCGTCACGCTGACTTACAATGACATCTACGCCAACGGCTCAACAGGAATTGCCGTCGTTTCTTCTTCTCACTCGGTTATTATTGGAAATAGCGTCGCCGGTAGTCCGCAAGGCCTCTCCGGCACCGCCGATCAATGGAATTCTATTTCGGGGAATTATTTCTGTTCCAATTCAACGGGAACGTCATTTTATATTTCCGCCAACAATGCGCTCTCCGGAAATCGTTTCTTTGGAAATACCGGAAATGGTTTGACAATCCAAGGCGCATGGAATTTCTTGACGGCTAACAATACCGCTCATAACAATGAAAATTATGGAATTTATCTTTCCACGGCCTGGTTTTTTGGCACCATCCCGGTCAGTAATAATACCGTCAGCAGCAATACCGTTTATGGCAACGGCTCCCATGGTATTTCTTTGGCAGGGGCGACGGGTCTATCGCTGGCCAACAACACTATCCACTCAAACAACAATCACGGTCTATACATGCTCAACACGGCCACCACCGCCATCACGGGAAACATCGTTTCTTCCAATACGATTTCCGGCGCCGGCGTCGCCTCCGGTATTTTTGCGACCGGTTCCTCCTCCAACACTTTTTCCGGCAATGCGGTGTCTCACAATGAAGCTTACGGGACCTATTGGGACAATGGGTCCAATCTGAACTCGCTGAATGGCAATTCGGTCTTTTCCAATGCTTATCGCGGCCTCTATATATTGCAATCAGCCAGCAACACGCTCTCTAATAATTCCATCTACTCCAATAGCGGCGGGGGCATTGATCTGGAATACGCCACAGGCACGGTTTTAACTGGAAACTGGATTTACGGGCACACGGGCAGCTCCCACGGCATTCGCGTGTTTTACGGCTTTAATAACAGTTTCTCAAGCAATACGATCTACTCCAATGGAGGCTCCGGTCTTTACCTTTATCATGCTGACTACCCCGGCAGCCTGACGATAATCGCCAGCCGCATTTACGGCAATTCCTCGGTGGCTATTAATGTGCTTCGCTCATCGGCCGTTATCAGCGATTCATGGCTTGGATGGGATCCAGGCGGGGCCTCCGCGGCGGACTCTTCAGGAGAAATTTATTTTGGTGATAGGGGCGGCATAACCCTGCGCAACACGCAGATTAATCCCGATACGGGAATTGCCACCTCAACATTCAACGGCGCCGATCGTTCAGTAATTTCTTACCGGCATAATGGGACTACCGGAGAGACGCATCTTTGGGGCGATTACAAGGTGGAAGGCGGCACCATATCTTTGGAATACGCCGGCAATCTTTATGCTTCATCAGCAACCACGCCCACTCTTGTTCGCAGGCTCGCGGGCACGGATCATGCGGCCACTGTGATTTCCGTTAATGACAGTTACACGCTGACTGAAAAAATAACGATTACCTATAAAAGTTCATGGACCGTTTCAGGCTCATTGAGCGGCGTCTTGGGGTCATTTAATGATAATGCCATTATTAATAGCGCTGGCCAATATTTCCCCAACCCCTCCGCGCCAAAATTAAAACTTAAATTCATCCAGGGGAGTTCCCCATCGGAAGGCGACCGGATTGAATTTTTAACCTTGGCCGCCTCCGGCGACTCGAATACCCAGAAAAAGCTCTACTTTCACAGCGCGGACTCTACCTTTAATAATGGTTATTCGCGGCTGGGCATTGAGCCAAGCGGGGTTTTTTACGCCACGGGCACGTCCGTTTATCCGACCTTAATTAACTTGGCCGACGGCGGGACTTACTATACGTTGAGCAGTTCCGGAACTCTCTACACGCAATTTGCCAACATTTCCAATATTGACCCCACCGGCTTGCAGCTTAACGCCATCGGCCCGGCTGGAAGCGTGGGCATATCAAGCGTTACTTTTGATTACATCGGCGTGGGCCCTTCCGGGCAAACATCGGCTTACTTAAGGTTGCGGAACCTTTACTCAACGGCAACCATGGATCACGTCCGTTTCAATCTTTCACGAAGCACGTCAGGCGCCAATGCGGCTTATAACGTTAATGTCACGGGAACGGAATCGAATTTAGCCTGGACCATGACTAATCCCCTGGGCCCTTTTGCCGGAGACGCGCTTGAATCCGGCTCCAACAATGTTGACTGGGCGCCGACGATGCCGGAGGATTTTAGGATCGGATCAGCCCAAATTTCCTCCATAACCTGGATTTGGAGCGATATTCGGGGCGAAGGCAATTACAAAGTTTATTCAACCACCAGCGATAATCCCAGCGTTCAGCTTGCCATAGGAACAACCGAATGGGCGGAAGTTAGCCTCTCCACAAATGCCCTCTACGCCCGCTACTTGCGCGCTGCCAATGGATACGGATCCGTCATTTCGCCATTCATCTCAAGCTATACCTTAACTGCGCCGCCGACGGGGTTTTCAATTTTGGATGTTCGCAGTTCTTCAATTGCGGTCCAGTGGAGCGCCAACACTAATCCAACCTATACCAACTACCGAGTTGCCTATTGGACGGATGCAGGGTCAACCTCGACCTTGACAACGACCTACTCTACAGCCACCGTAACGGGCCTAAACCCCGGGGTCAAGTATTCCTTGCAGTTATATTCGGTCAATGGCGACACCATCGCGACCTCGGCCCTAAGCGACCCCATGGTGGTCACCACTTCAGCCACCTTCCAGAGCATAACCACGGGCGCCTGGGGCGACCCGACAACGTGGTCCTTGGCAAGAGCGCCCCTGACCAGCGATGCCGTAACGATTACGACCGGCACCACGGTCACCATCAATCAAGACGCGGAAATTCAATCTCTTTCGGTTTACGGCCTTCTACAATGGACCCCAGCGGCGGCTTCCGCGACATTGACCATGAACGGCGGCGATATCGTTATTTATGCCGGCGGCTCCATACGGATGGGCACGTCTGCGTCAAGCCTGCGCCCAGGGACCACGGCAACAATCATTCTTTCCACCGGCACGGCAGGGCAATACGGCCTTATCGTGCGACCCGGAGGGTCCTTGGTTATGGCTGGAACCACCAAAAGCCCGTATACGACGGCCACGGCCGATATTGCCGCGGGCGCTTCCAGCTTAAGCGTTGACGCGAGCAGCGCGACCAATTGGGGCGCGGGTGATTTTATCACCGTCAGTCAAACGTCGCTAAGCTCAACGAGTCAGACGGAAAAGAAAAAAATCACGGCAATTTCCGGCGGCAATATAACGGTGGATTCGGCGTTCAGCTATCCCCATTTGGCGACCTCGACGATATACGTGGCCAACCTCACGCGCAATGCGGTCATCCGTTCTTCGGGCACGCAAACCGCCTATATCCAGAATCTAGCGGCGGCCGCGACAGACTTTGATCTGCGGTACTCGGAATTAGAGGGTCTCGGCACGTTGGCAAGCGGTAAATACGGAATTACCTTTGACAGTTCATCGGCTAAAGGGCGCCTGCTGTTTAACTCCATCCATGACGGACTATTCGGCATTGTTCTCAACGGCTCTTCGGGAGTTTGGCTTTTGGCTAATAATTTTTACGCCAATTCCCTAGGCATTGACCTCTTCAACTACGCCAGCAGCAATACAATCAATGGAAACATCGTATCGAAAAGCGCCAATCAAGGTCTCTATTCATCCGCATCGAGCAGCAACACCTTCATTGACAATCTTGTTTACTCCAATGGCAATAACGGCATCACTTTGGATCAAGGGTCGCACAACATCTTGAAAGGTAACAGGTCCTTCGCCAACAACGGCACGGGCTTCTATCTCAACAATGCCGGCTTTAATGCGATTTCAGATGGCGCCGCGTCTATCAATACGAGCAACGGACTCTATGCCCTCAACGCCGCCAGCAACACCATAGCCTCAAATCGTTTTTATGAAAATAACGAAAACGGCATTTATTTGAATGCCGCGGATAAAAATACGGCCGTGGATAATATCCTCTACTCCAACAACGGACATGGCATCAGGATTGCAGGCGCTGCCGACCACCTATTGTCAGGCAATTTCATTTACTCCAATGGAAATTACGGCTTTAACATTGGAGGCGGATCCACGGCGACGCTGGTCAATACGGTATTCGGATACAATGCTTCGGGAGAATCCGCCCCTGATTTTTCGGCTGAAATTTACTTTGCCGGGGCCGGCCATGTGACGCTCAAAAATAGCGCGATCAATCCCTATGCCGGCGTTTCCACGGCGTCTCTAACCGGCGTTGGCCGCGCCATCCTTTCCTTGCGGCAAAATAGCGCTGCCGGTGAGACGCACCTCTGGGGCAATTATGCCGTGGAAACGGCCACCATGACGTTGTCTTATGCCTCCGCTTTGTATGCCTCGACCGCGACGGCGCCGCGCATTATTCGAACTGCGGCGGGAACCGAGCCGTCGCTGCAAATTACAGCCACCAATGATTCCAATACCCTGACTGAACTTATCATCGCCACTTACAGCGCTTCTTCCGGGAGATGGAGCCTTTATGGCTCCTCAAGCGGCGCGCTGGGATCATTCGCCAACGCCTCCGCCTTGACAAATGAAGCTTTTCCCAACAGCTCCTCGCCTAAACTTTATTTGAATTTCAGTCCCGGCAGCTCTCCAACAGACGGCGACCGTATGGATTTTATGACCTTGGCAGGCGCGGGCGACGCCTCGGTGCAAAAAAAGCTCCATTTCCATCAAGCCCATACCACGTTTAATAGCAGCCATTCGCGTTTAATAGTCAAACCCGGCGCCGGTTTTGAAGCCGTGGGATCGGCTTCGAGGCCGACACTGATCAACATGGCCGAAGGCGGCACCTATTACACCCTGATTAGTTCCGGGGCGTTTAACATTTTATTTTCGAGTTTCAACAATTTAGACCAAAACGGCCTACAGTTGGGCGGGTCAGGCGCAACAGTTTCCCTTTCTTCTTCCTCCTTTGATTATATAGGCCTGCCATCGGCCGAAGGTTCATCATCGGCCTACATCACCGCTCGCGATTTAAGTTCAAGCGCGACATTCTACAGCATGGCGTTTAATCTATCACGTTCCACGATTTCGCCGGCCTTTAATGTCAAAGTGGAAGGTGACGATTCGGCCTTGAGCTGGTATTTTAGACAACCCTCTGGCGCATTAAGCGGCGAGTCCCATGACAATGACCCCAATGGTAAAATTGGCTGGTCCATGACCCAGATTGGCGCCATGACAGGAACAGGACTGGGAGTTTCCTCGATTTCCTGGACCTGGACGGACGTAGATGGTGAAACCGGCTATCGCGTCCTTTCATCATCCGGCGGCAATATGTCGGGAGAATTGGCCGCCAATACCGTAAGCTGGACTGAACCCGGACTTTCAACCAATGCCGCCGTAACGCGCCAGTTGGCGGCTTTTAACAGCAATGAAACGTCTTACGCCGCGGCTGTTGTTGTTTATACCTTGGCCGCGCCGCCGACAGGCTTGGCCTTCGCCCAGGTCAACATTTCCTCATTTGTGGTGGCCTGGGGGGCCAATACCAACCCATCCTCCGATACCAGTTATCGTCTGGCGTATTGGGAAGCAGGCGGCTCCACCACAAGCGTAACATCATCCGGCCTGACCAAAGCCATTAACGGTCTCGCGTCAGGCGCCACTTATTTTGTCCAAGTCTATGCGGTTAATGGCAGCGGCCAGGAAACAGCCTCGCAAGAGGCGGCCGTATCCACCCGGACCACGGAAGCGCCGCCAACGGCCGCAGTGTCATTTGCAGGTTCTGCCATAGGCGTTTCATCCATCACCTGGTCCTGGACTGATGCTGAAGGTGAATTAGGCTACCGCGTCCTTTCATCATCCGGCGGCAATATGTCCGGAAGCCTCGCCGCCGGCGCCTCGACATGGACGGAAACAGAACTTTCCACGAATACGGTTTACGGCAGAGTCATCGAAGCCTTTAATAACTATGGTTCTTCGGTTACCTTGACCACGGTGACGGTCTACACCCAGGCGGCGCCGCCCAACAACCTCAGTTTTACGGCTGTTTACATGACCTCCATGACCGTTGCCTGGTCTTTTAATTCCAATCCCGCGGCCACCAATTTCAGGACCTATTTATGGCAGATCGGAGGATCAACGTCAACAACGGCAGTTATCGGCGTTTCATCAACGACCCTGGATGGCTTGAGTGCGGGCACGACCTATTACTTAACGGTTCGCGCTGTCAATGGCGATGGCGCCGTAAGCCGTGCGCCGACGGCGATTTCCACGATTACGGCGATGGTTCCCTCCGCTTCGGTGACGATTGATCCCGCTTCAGCCGCCACGTTAACGTTTGGCCCCCCCTCCGGCTCAATCACGATTGAAGTGCCGGCAAATACTTTTTCGGAAAGTCTGACCATGACGGCGTCTCTCCCCTCTTCTAATTATCCGGCCGCCAATTCAGCGGCGGCTGTCCTCTCCGGGACGAACGTTGGCCTTGAAATTACGCTAAGCAAAAATTTGCAGCCCCTGCAAGAGGTGACCATCAATGTCGCCTATCGCGCCTCTGATGTGACGGGACGGGACGAGAGCCGTTTGCTTCTCGCCCGCTATGACACCTCGCGCAGCGTTTGGATACCCTTGGCCTCCACCCTGGACGCAGTCAATCGCTCGGTGACAGGAAAAACAAATCATTTTTCACTTTTTCAGATCATGGAGGCCACGCCCGGCAGCACCGTGGATTCGATCGTCGTTTTTCCCAACCCCTTCAATAAAACCAAAGGCCATACCTCCGTCACTTTCTCCAATCTACCCGCCTCCACGAACCTTAAAATTTACACTACGGTTGGCGAGATGGTTCGTGAATTAACCGCGGATAATGCGGGCCTGGCATCCTGGGACGTTAAAAACCAGGCAGGCTCCGAAGCGGCGAGCGGGGTCTATTTCGTCCTCGCCCAATCCCCCTCCGGAGAAAAGAAAATTTTTAAGGTGGCAATACAAAGGTGAAAAAAGCTGCGATTTGCGAGCTGCGAGCTGCGAGTTTCACAATCAAAATAAAGAGAATTTTTTGTTTTCTTTCTCTCTTTCTAACTCTCAACTCGCAACTCTCAACTCGCAACTCCTTTGCCAGTGATTTCTCTTCCTCCGCCAAAGGAACAACTTCCGCGGGTTTCTTAAAGCTCGCCGCAGGGGCCCGCGCCGCCGCCCTGGGAGAAGCCTATGCGGCCATGGCCAATGACGCAACGGCTCTTTACTGGAACCCGGCCGCCTTGACCCGCCTGCCCCGCAAATCCGCCTCCTTCATGCATGCCCTGCACTTAGATTCGAGCTTTTTTGATTATGCGGCTTATGGGCAGCCGATCAAATGGAAGTCGTCCAAACAAAAAACTTCCTTTGCCAAGAATTACGTGGGTTTCGCCTTGCAGTATTTTTCCGCCGGCGCCATCACGCAGACGGATGAAACCGGCACGCCAACCGGCTCTTTCACGCCCAATGACCTGGCCTTCACCGCAGGCTATGGCAAAAAATTAGGCACTTACTCCATCGGCGCAAACGCAAAATTGGTGCGCTCAACCATTGATGATACGGCTCAAACAATCGCGGTTGATTTGGGATTTTTATCCCCCGCCCATTTTTCCGGACTATGGCGCTACGGATTATCCGTCAGCAATCTCGGCGGATCGCTCCAATACGGGAGCGGGTCTGCGGAATCCTTGCCTCTAATTATCCGATGGGGCAATGCCTTTCGCCTGGGCTCCTCATGGTCCGCCGCGCTGGATGTCGCCGCGCCGAAAGACAATGCTCCTTACTGGGCTCTTGGAACCGAATACTACATCCCTATGGGCGGACGCTGGAACCTCTCGCCCCGCGCGGGTTACAATACGCGTTCATCGGACGATCTTGGCGGCCTTTCGGGAATTTCATTTGGCTTTGGAACTGGGACATCGGCATTGGGATTTGATTATGCTTTTGTGCCTTTTGGGGACCTAGGCATTACCCATCGCCTATCTTTCTCCGTCGGGTTTTAGGCGGCCGCCGATCCACCGCGCGGTTTCTCTAAATTTAAATTAGCGCCAAAGGCTTAGGGATACAAAATTGTTGAGGTAATCCTGGGCCCAATCAATGGCGTACAGGAGACTCAAGCGTTGCTCCCCCCACGCATAAAAACGAAAAGTTTTAATTTCAAATCCACTCGTTAAATGTAACCGGGAAGATACTCCTTCGAAACGGCTGGGCTCTAAATAAGTTCCGAGTCGAACTCTCAATCGTCCGGGTATCGCATCAATTTCCGCGCCCAATTTTGGGCTCATCGTTGGGGCTGCCCCGGATAATTGGGCCTTCTGTTCTAAAAACGACTCAATTCCATAAGCATTTTCCGTTTCCCCAATAAAGCGAACCTCGGCGCCGGCGAGAAAGGCATGCCCCTTCCAAAATGGGGCCTCCTTCCACTCATACGAAATGCCCACGGAACTCTCCATGGGCAAGGAAACCTCCTCGGGGATAATGAGCCCGGCGACCTCCACGGGAACGGTGGAATTGGCTACCAAAGACTGCCTGGACCGTAGGGCCGCAGCGAAAGAAACCCCGATTCTTAAGGGACCCTTATCCGGATGAATCAGCGCTCCAATGTTAATGCCGCCGCTGTTTAATGATAAAAGCTCATCGTGTTCTTCGCCCGTCGTCACTATTCGCAATGAACCGGGTCGCAATCCTGCGCCCAGGGTGATTTGCCTGTCCCAAAAAGAATACCCGGCAGCCAAACAGGAAATAGAAAAATTAAACCGGTTTCTTGAGCCGAACCCCTCCAAATCATATTGCTGAAGGATTCCAAAAAATCCAAATCCAAAATTATGTCGTTGGAGAAGGATTCCTCCGCTGTAGAAGGAATGGTTTTTGTAATTGATCAATTCGCTCCCATTGTTATCGAAATCATTGCCGCTTGCCGCAACACTGCCCAAGCTCAAGCTCAAACGCCAAGGACCCGTGGAATAACGGGGCCTAAAAGCAGCGCTGGCAAAATTATCAGGCAAGCCGGCGGCCCCCTCGGCAATAGCGACATAGGCCCCTCCCATGGCCACCTTGCGGGTTGAACCAAGGGCCACGGATTGCGTCAAGTCTACCCGGTAGTTGTTATTCGTAATTGCCGGGCCACCGATCGCGTAACAGGACATTGTGGACGCAATTAGGGAGGCCCAAGTCCAATAATTGAGCATGGAAATAGGCTTCACCTGGGACCTCTTTTCAGCCCAGATGATCGGGGAATATTTTTCCGGGATTGAGGATGCCGTGGGGATCAAAAATTTTTTTAATAGATTTCATCAAAACAAGCTCCAATGGGCCGATGCCTATGGGGAGATAATTTTTTTGAACGTAACCGATGCCGTGTTCTCCGGAAATCTGGCCGCCGAGCGCCACTGTTTGGCGAAAAATTTCGGGAATCGCGGATGCGGTGAGGGCCTGCCACTCGGATTCGGGCAAATCGCCTTGGATGATATTGGCGTGCAAATTGCCGTCCCCGGCGTGGCCGTAGCAGACAACACCCAAGCCATGATTCCCGCCGGCCTCTTTGATCGCGCGCACCAATTCCGGCAGCTTTGACCTTGGCACAACCGTGTCTTCCTCTTTGTAGTTGAAATGTTTGACCGCCTCGCCAATAGCGCGCCGCAAACGCCAAATTTCCCTCTGTTTGTCCGTGGAATCACACACAAGCACGTCCACTGCGCCTTCCTCGGATAACAACACCCCGGCGCGCTCCACTTGGCGCGTCAACAAGCCTTCGTCAAACCCGTCAAATTCTACCAGCAGACAAGCCTGGGACGTCCCCCTTGATGGAAAAAGGACGCCCAAACGCCTCTCGACGATATCCATCGCGCTCGCTTCCATAAACTCACAGGCGCTCGGAACCAAATGCGCGGAAAAAATTTTAGCAATGGCCACGGCCGCTTCGTTCACGCTCGCAAAGGGCGCATAAAGCAACTGACGCCAAGGCGGCAGGGGGATAAGCTTCAAAATAATTTGGGTGACGACGGCCAAGGTTCCCTCGGAGCCGACTAAAAGCTGCGTTAAATTATACCCCGTGACATTTTTAAGGAGCTTGCCGCCGGTGTTGATGATTTCACCCGATGGCAGCACCGCCTCTAGGCCCAGCACATAATCCTTGGTCACGCCGTATTTAAGCGCGTGCGGCCCTCCGGCATTATGCGCGACATTGCCTCCCAGCATGCAACTGCCGCGGCTAGCTGGATCCGGGGGATAATAAAGCCCCCGCTTTTCCACCTCGTTTGCTAAAGTCTCATTAATAACGCCCGGCTCAACCACGGCCATCAGATTTTCAACGTCAATCTCCAAAATCCGGTTCATGCGCTCAAGGGACATGACAAGGCCGCCGCGGACAGGGAGCGCTCCTCCGGAAAGACCCGTGCCCCCGCCGCGCGGCGTGACTGGCAGGCGTTCGGCGCTCGCCAAACGCATCAAGGCCGAAACTTCTTTGGTTGAACGCGGCTTGACGACGGCTTCGGGAAAAAAAACCAGCCTTTCCGTGGCATCATGGGCATAAGGCTCAATCTCAACATGGTCAACAAGAAGGCCGTCGGCGCCAACGATAGTTTTTAAACGCTCAATGATGATCGGAGGGAATGTCTCTCTCACACAGCGGCAGGGGCCAGGCCCAAATGACGCAGCGAATTGTCATCAGCGGAGGGAAACATTTCAAGATACGCCTGAACTCTCGTCCTAATGCTCTCCTCGTCCGCCTCTTGCAAGGCATGCGTTCCCAGAGAGGAAATTGTGAAAGAAGCAAGGACATTGGCAATCACAAGCGAACGCTTGATGGCATCGGGATGATAGGGATCGCTCTCGCGGGAAAGATTTCCCAAAAATCCACCGGCAAAGGTGTCTCCGGCTCCCGTGGGATCAATGACATGATCCACGGGATAGGCCGGGGCCCAAAAACTCCTTGCACTGCTCCGCTCATAGACCATGGCCCCATATTCACCCGACTTAATCACCACCAATCTTGGGCCCATGGAAGCGATGTCTTGGGCCGCCCGGTAAACTTTGGTTTGTCCGGTTAATTTTTTTGCCTCGCGCTCATTGGCAAAAAATACATGGAGTCTCGATATCAATGACTTAATGGTGTCGAGCTTCAAATGAAGCCAATGGTTCATGGTATCAGCCGCAATAAGCCTAGAACCGGTCAACTGGGGGATGACGGAATGTTGCAAATCAGGGTCAATGTTTCCCAAAAAAATGACAGGCGATTTCCGATAAAGGTCGGGGAGCGTTGGCCTGAAAAATTCAAAAACGTTAAGTTCCGTGGAAATGGTGTTGACTTCCCACAAATCTTCACCGTAGACGCCTTCCCAGGCGAACGTGCGCCCCTTAAGACGCACAACGCCGCTTAAATCAACGCCGCGGCGACCCAACTCATCAAGGGTTTCCTGGGGGAAATCCTCGCCGATGACTCCAACCAACTGAACCGGAGCGAAAAGGCTTAACGCCAAACTTGAATAAACCGCGCTGCCGCCGATCACCTGCTGACGCTTAATAACAGGCGTTGATATCGTATCCAGAGCGATCGAACCAATTGTCACAACCGACATAAACCCCTCACTCATCCCCAGCCATGGGCATCCATAATGTCATTCAGGGCCTTTGGCTCCGGGCGAAGCTCGGCCTCGCCCAAAGTGACGAGGGGCCGATCTAAAAGTTTCTCCGACTGGCAAAAATTCTTCTTCTGGGGATCGCAATAAAGAAGACCCGTCAGAAGGGTTCCTTCGCTGCGCGAAGCGGCCAAAGAGGTCATGGCCTGAATCTTATTGCTTGGGTCGTAATCCTTGGCGGTCTTTCTCAATACTAGATATGACCCATCCGGCAACGCAACTTGTTTGACGGCGCCTTCTTCGTAATCCACGTGAACTTCCTCGTAAAAAGGAATAAAGTCAATCGCATGAAGCGGGCGGTCGGCTTTTTGGACATAGGAATAGCTCTTCGTTGATCCCTCGTGATTATTGAAAGTCACGCACGGACTGATGATGTCCAGAAGCGCGGTTCCCTGGTGGGCGATGGCCGCTTTCATGAGCGGAACAACCTGCTTGGCGTCTCCGGAAAAACTGCGCGCCACAAAACCGCAGCCCAGCTCAATGGCCAAAGCGCAGCAATCAATGCTCTCCTGCTCATTGACCGCGCCCCACTTTTGCTTAGTTCCGGTATCGGCGGTCGCCGAAAACTGGCCCTTCGTGAGGCCATAGACCCCGTTATTCTCGATCACATAAATCATGGGAATGTTGCGCCGGACCAGGTGAACAAACTGGCCCATACCGATGGACGCCGTATCTCCGTCGCCGCTCACGCCCAAAACCAATAAATCGCGATTGGCCAGTTTGGCCCCGGTTGCCAAGGCCGGCATGCGGCCATGCACCGCATTGATGCCGCAGGAGCGGCTCAAAAAATAAGCCGGGGTTTTCGAGGAGCAGCCGATGCCGCTCATCTTCGCCACGCGATGCGGCTCAACCCCATACTCAAAAAAAGCATTAATAATATGCCGGCTGATTGTATCGTGGCCGCAGCCCTGGCACAAGGTGGAAACAGCGCCCTTGTAAGAGTCCACCGTCAAGCCGAAACGGTTCGCCCCAGGATTGCTGACTTTAATCTCCGCCATCACTCGCCCCCATTTAAGATGACAGGAGCGTTTTCATCCGTAAAAGCATTTTTATCAAGAATTCCGCTGACAACAGCCTCGGTTGGCAGGGGAAATCCGCTGTAATGAAGAACAGAACGAATTTTGGCGGCAGGCGCGCCCAGATCAAGCTTAAGGAGCCCGGCCATCTGGGCGTCGCGGTTTTGCTCGACCAGAAAAACCTTCTTGTGACCGCGGATAAAGTCCAGCACCGGACCCGTCGCAAAAGGGTAGGACCTGATTTTCAAATAACTTGTTTTCATCCCGTCGGCCGCCAAAATGTCGCGCGCTTCGCGGATGGCCTGATGCGTTGAACCGTAGGCAATAATCCCCACGTTGGCGCCGGCCACCAAATCCACTTCCGGAGCCGGCATCGCGGCCCTGGCGGTCTCGAATTTAACGAGCAAACGGTCAACGATTCGTTGATAGGCGAGCCCGTCTTCGGTATACTGGGCCGATTCGTTGTGTCCGCTCCCGCGCGTAAAATAAGCGGCCAAGGGATGCCTGTTGCCCGGATATGTTCGGTAGGGGATGCCGTCGCC
>JACQPE010000131.1 GCA_016207685.1 Elusimicrobiota bacterium
AGCCAGAGCCCTGGGACTCAATGAGGTCACCCCAGAGGTCCTTAAAGCCAATTTCTCCAGAGCCCAGGAAATAGCGGAACAAGAAGCCATTGCCAAGTCAGGATTAAACACGCAGGCCAGGGCAGCCACATCTCTACAGACAACAACACTAAAAGCCCGGACTTATTTGCAGAGAACCTATTTAAGAGTCCAGGCAGTAACGGCAAGGGTAACAACAGCGATAAGAGCAACGCTCTCCCCGCTCTTGTCATGGCCAACCCCGCTCTTGTCATGGCAAGCCAAGGGCGCAGCAATTTCATCAAAAAACGCCCCTTCAATGAGATTGCCGTGGTCCCTTTGGAACCTCGCCATGACAAAGAAAAAAGATGAGACTGCGCCACCAGACAATGTTATTGGACTCTATGACCATAGGACAGAACAGACAAGAACAGAAAAAGAGCAAACCCAGAATGCTCCCCTCACCCTGCCCTCTCCCCCAAGGGGCGAGGGGCTAGAGGGACAGGGACGAGGAGGCACAGAAAAGGGGCGAGGGATCGAAGAAGAGGGGAAAGGAATTTACAGGGAAGAGGGGCAAGGGATTGGCAGGGAAAAGGCACGAGGGGAGGATAAAAAAGAAGAAGGGCAAGGGAGAAGGAATGGGAAAGCAGGAGGAACAATAAGAAAGGCGGCGGCAGCCGCAGCAGCGGCTGTTGTCTTAGGCCTTTTGCCCTCATTAGCCCAGGCGGGGACGGTTGCTTCAGTTGGACAGGCGGGAACTTCTTGGGTAGCTCTAGCTTTAATATTTGGAGGGGTGCTTGGCGGAAATGCCGGGCTTTCCAAGGTTGCGAGCGAAGGGATCGAGTCTCCACTGCACGCTTCAGAGGAAAGACCTCAAGATAAAGTGTCAAGTGGAGACTTGTCCCCTTCGCTTATTAACGGTGAAATTCAAAAACTTTTGGAATCCGGGGGAGTCCTTTGGAATCTTGGAGGAAGCAAGGCTATAACCGAAGTGTATGACACTGGGCATAATTTGCCTTTAATCCTTGAGTATCTGGAGAATTCTCGCCAAGCTGGAAAATTCGTCAATCAAAACATAGGTTGGTTTACCTATAAGTCGGAGTATACTGGAAGAGCATTTGCCTACTTTTATCATCGCGGGGCGTTGGTTAATCTCAAGGAAAATGCCAAGGCAATGCAACTCCTTAAACCATTTGGATTTGAACCGGAAGATTCGATAGATGATCTTATTGCCAAATTCCAGTCTTTTATAAACAAGCCTTATATTCCTTATGGTCAGCGCAGCGCAGGGGAAGTTTATAGGGCGCATCTCATTTTCGGTATTTTCATGGGCTATCCTCCCGGTCAGGTTGAGGCTCATGCGCTTCTTGCCAAGATTGAAAAGGAAGGAAAATCACCACCTAAAGGGTTAATTTCACGCAACATGAAAAGGATTGGCGCAGGCGGGCGTGGAGCTTATGTGTATGAACGGTTTGATGCGCTGGGCTACAAAACTTACAATGCCAGCGACCGGAAATTTGAAAGACGTCTTCGCATGAAAAATGACGCGATTGTGAGAAAGTATGACCGCTTAAAGGCGATGAATTTGTCTCCGTGGCGCATTATCAATGAATGGGATTTCGATTCCGGAGACCTTAATTCCCGATCATGGTTCAGATTTCATTCTGCCGCGGCTGTTTTATTTATGGGTATTTTTATTCAACCTTCGATTTCCTTGGCTTCTGTGGGACAACAAGAAATTGATTTAAGCGGCTCACCATTGGTTTTTATCGGAGCGTCACTTTTGGCGTTGACTTGGAAATGGACGGCTTTAGAAAGAGTGATTAAATGGTTATTCAGACGACGCGGGCCGGCAAAAAGTGTCTCCTCTAAATTATCCGGAGAATTTAGATACCGAGAAGAACGTAGCGACAAAATTTATCAGGCTATTGTGCCGACATTGGAGACAGGGGACCTTATTCATGGGACATCATTGGCTATTCTTGAGTTGATTATTCGCGATGGCCGCATGAAAGAGGGTGGGGCCGATGATGGATACCCACCGGGCATTTGGTTTGAAGAAATTACGCCGAGCAGACTCGCGGCAAAAAACTCTCCCGCTTTGGAGCCGCTTTTGGCCATAAGATACGCTGAATCAACCGCTCGCATAACTGATTCAAGTCCGGTGATATTGCGTGCCCGGAGCACGCCGGCAAGCCCGTTGCGATTTGAGGGTGTGCCCGCGACCACGATGCTTAGCCAGGGCGAAGTTCGCATTGAGAACCTTGAGGTATTTTCTCCCGATAATCTAAGTTGGATGCCGCTGGAGATTTGGGGCAAAAAAAATAATCTTAAAAACAAAAATGTCGAGCTTTCACTTGACACTTTACGAAAGGGGCCGCGGGGCACAGTGTCAAGTGGAGACTTGACCCCTTTAATTACACCATGGCGGGCCTGGAGTTTTGAATCTGTTTCTCAGGAGCGTCTCATGTATGAGGCAACTGGAAAAGAAATTCCCTGGTCTTTAAAGATGCGGATATTTGCGGAGTGGCTGATTCTCACGCCTCTGGCGGCTATTTTCTGTTTGATTCCAGGCATTGGCGGAACCATTGTCCATGAGTACGGCCACTATGCGGCGGCCTTATTTGCGGGGGCGCCGGTTCGTAATTTTTCCATGACTCTATTGGACCCGCTGCGAGGCGCCAGGGGCGGCGTGACTTATCTTCCTGTCAATAATCCGTTAGTTAATTTTATTGTGACTATTGCCGGCCCTATGTTCGGCATTGGGAGCAGTTTAATTTTGATTGCGACATCGGTAATGACATTGGCAAGCCGGCATGCGTCCATGGGACCACTGGCTTTGCTGGTAATTTTTTATTTAGCAATTTGCGGAATCATAAATTTTAATTTTAATGTTTTAGGAAGCACGAACGACTACCTTAGCGCCCGGAGCAATTGGCGTCACTGGCGATCACAAACTCAATCCCGTTCTGATTCATGGCGCCAGGTATTGATGGATCCACGCGACCAACGTCCGCGGCCCACGGTCGAAGACAGACCGCCGGTAGTTGGTCAAAATCCGCCGCTTAAAGAATTGAAACAAGTTTTAGGCGATGGGGCGTTAACGCCAGGCGGGTGGATTGAGCCGTTCGGGTTCCGGCTCAAAGATGGCTCACGCAGGCAAGCGAGGTCGGCGGGATTGGAGGGGTTTCTCTACACCAAGCTCGAAATCGAACGGGATCCGACCGGCATCGCCCCTGAACAGTTCGATGATTTTTTTCGGTATTTGACGGCGCTTTTGGAGCCTTTTGAATGGGCCAAGGGATATCGAATTCGGTTGCAAAAAGTTTGGAGTTCATGGAAGGAATTTAACGAAAAAAATGACCTTCTAAATCGCGAACTCGCCGCAATCATCAGCGAGCTGCAGAAGGAACTGATTGCCTCTGATCCTTCCCAATGGGTGCGCCAGGCAAATACGTATATGATTTTGGCTCGCGCTTACAATCGTTTAAGACCAGGGAAGAACTTTTTTGATTCCCTTGATAATGAGGAGCTCAGGCGCATCAAGGATAATGCGAAGGCGGATGCCATCTGGCTTTTGGATATTTTTGAGATTGGGGATATTAACCGCTGGGGCACGGGCGGCGGTTCCCCCTATGCCATCAAAGGGTACCGCGTCAAGAAAGAATTGGGAGGAGAAGCCGGACTCAAGGCGTTTATTGAAAGGGCGCATAAATTGGGTCTTAAAATCGGCGTTGATCAGATACCGAATCATGTTTCTCTAGACAGCGACCTAATTAAAAATCGGCCCGAAGCGTTGATTCATATTGTTCCCCCTCAAGAACTTTCGGATGAACAAATTTTGGCTGCCGTTCCCAAAGAATCGGCCCCAAAAAATCCAAAACCTGTTTTCTATCTGCTTAAGACCAACAATTATCCCGAAGGCGGCCGCCGAGTGGAAAAAAGAATTTTGGTGCATCACCCCATAACTAATTTCGGCGGCCCGGGCGAAGATATGTGGGTTGATATGGCGCAGCGCGATCTTACCTCGCCTTTAGCGCGCGAATGGGAAATTACCGATGCCAAGCGGCTTTTTGGCGGATGGGGAGTGGATTTTGTCCGGCGAGACATGTCTTATGATTTGTTAAACGAGCGGTATCTTCAGCGATGGCTGGCTATTTTATCCCAAGAACGCGATCATTCGGAAGGATGGATGCGCCATGAGATGGATCAATTAATTGTCGGCCTAGAGCGGCGCGCGGCACAAATGGGGCAAACAGAAATTTTGGAGGAAATGACGAATGCCGTCCGAAAGATTCGTCCGGATGGCGCTGTCTTGGATGAAGCCTATTCCGAATTGGACGCATTAAGCCGGACCGGTTCAAGCGCCATTTACAACAAATGCGACCATGATCCCGCAAAAGGCCAAATAGGTTTATATGACGCCCTGGTTAGCCGTGATCCAAAACGGATTCGCGAAGCCTTAAAACACGCTGCGTTTCGGCGTTGGCAGCGCGGCGCCGCGGCGGCGCTTAATTTTATCGGTAATCATGACGGCGGCGAGGGAAATCCCGTTGATAAATTCGGCCGTTATTTCAAGGCTGCGGCTTTGGCGGTGCTTCTTTTGCCTCCAATTCTTCTCTACAACGGCGTTGAGTTGGGCGTTGGGCAGAAAGAAATGGTTATCGGCAGCCTTAATTCATCGCGCGACCGCAAAAAAGCCCTTCCTTTTGATATTCCCATCAAAATTAACTGGACTCACCGCAATGATGATAATAAAAAATTCATTGAACTGGTGCTGGCCCAAAGCCGCCGCTATCGTAATCTCCTTAACCGAGGCATCATGGAAGTGCTGCGGCCGGATTCCCAGGACTCTCCTATTGTCGCCTGGAGCGTGAGCCGGGTTTACAGCCCTGTAACGCTGCTCATGGCAGCCAACTTTACCAATCATCGGGGCAGCGGGGCGTTTGGCATGAGGTCGCCCATTTTTGAGTTTTTGGGGGCATTTAAACCAGAGTCAGGGAAAAATTACCTTTTTAGAGATTTGGCGAACACGATTGACGGCGCGCCGGTAACCTACCGCCGTTCCGGTCAAGAACTATTGGATCAAGGTCTTTATATCGAGCTTGATACGGGTGGTATTCATTTCTTTGAAATAACCGAAGATGTTTCCGGCGTTTTATTGGGAGGGCAACATTTTGCAACTTTGGCAATTAGCCCCCGCCTGCCGACCTTTATTGTTGATTTTTTCAAGGCGTCTTGGGATAAGTGGACGGATGGATTGACAAAACTATCTCTGTTGGCGTTTGCTCCGCTTCAATTGCCCCAGATTTGGAAAAATTTGCAAAACCTTGTCTCAGGCAATGAGCAAGCCCTTTCGATATTGCCGTGGATGGGTTATTCAACTGGAATATTGGGCAATATGTTGCTATTGTCTTTTTTTTCGTCTCAAGGCGAAAAAAGCGCCGCTTTGGTGCAGGCCGTCGGCGTCATAACCAGCGCTTTTGTTGTTATTCAGATATTCCAGGCTGGATTTATGCCTGAAATTGCATTTTGGTTAATTTTGCCCGTTATTGCCGCTGGACTAGTTATTAATTTATTGAAGATCAAAAATAGGCTCCCTCAAACGATTTGGAATATCTGGAGCAGGGGTTCGGCCCTGGTGGGTCTAGCTGCGCTGCCTCAAGTTTTTTGGTCCACATTTGCCCCGGGACAAGGAACATCGTTGTGGCCGGCTTCGGCCGCTTTTATTATGGGATCGATCATGGTCGTGTTGGACCATCGTGATTGGCTGCCCAAACAACTTAAAAATCTATGGATCATGCTTTCGGCATGGACCGCAACCATGTTATTCATGTTTGGTCCTATCGCCCAACTTTGGAATAATTACAACAACCCAGAGAATATGGAAGGCATCTCTTGGGTCACCTTGGCTTTGGCCGTTGGCGGCAACATGCTGATGCTGCCGCGCGCCATCTTGACCAAAAATCTTGTGTGGTTTACCGGCAGCGGCTGGGCGGTGGCCGTTGGCGGCTGGGCGGTGTTACTAAGCATGTTTCTTTATGGAGTTTTATCCGGAACCATCTTTTGGGGCGCAACGATTTTTATTCCATTGTGGATCGCGACGGCCGTTCTATTGGCGCGGCAATTTCCTATTTCTAATGCGAGGTAACTTGATGAAAATTTTTATTTTTGGATGTTTGATCTCAATGCTGCTGATGGGAGGCTCCTGTAAAGAATCAGCGCAGCTGCGGGCTGGCTCCGAAGCCAAAGTCACCATTCGGTATCTGACTGCTCCGGATGTGGGTGGATTTTCCAAGGAAATGATCCGGAAATTTGAAAAATTAAATCCTGATATTCATATCGAGATGGTGGAGGGTCCGGCTGCTCCCAATACGAGAGAAGACATGTATTCGGCTTCGTTTATGGCCAAAGAGGACACTTATGATTTACTTTATATGGATATTGCCTGGCTTCCCAAATTCGCGGCTCAAGGATGGCTGCGGCCGCTGGATGATAGGTTTAGCAAAGAAAGTCAAGCTGAATTTTTGAGCGGCGACATCGAAGGCTCGAAATACCAGGGAAAAATTTACAGGTTGCCGACCCAGTCCGATGGCGGGATGCTCTATTACCGCAAAGACCTTTTAAAGGCCAACGGACTCAACCCCCCGGAAACGTGGAATGACCTGGCGACCGCTGCCAAAAAACTCCAATCCCCCCCTCAAATCTGGGGGTTTGTTTTTCAGGGCAAACAATATGAGGGTTTGGTTTGTGATTATTTAGAGCTGGCTTGGGGCAATCAAACAACTTTGATGGATGGTGAGGGCAATGTCCATCTTGACAGTCCCCAAGCGGCGCAAGCGCTTGGGTGGCTTGTTGACGCCGTGCACAAGGATAAAATCGCGCCACCCGGAGTTTTGACTTATCAGGAGGAAGAGGCGCGCCATATGTTTCAAGAAGGCAAGGCTGTTTTTATGCGCAATTGGCCGTATGCTTGGAATTTACTTCAAAACGATCAGTCTCCTGTTAAAGGCAAGGTGGGCATCATGCCGATGGTGCATGGAAACGGCGGAATCAGCGCCGCGACTTTGGGCGGCTGGGGATATGGGATTTCATCCTTCTCCAAAAATCCGGAGGCTGCTTGGAAATTTATCGAGTTTGCCGCCTCATCAGAAAATCAAAAGCTTTCTTATTTTAAGAGCGGCATTTTGCCGACTAGAAAGGCGCTCTTTCACGATGCCGAAATCGTCAAAGCGAGTCCACACATGAAAGAATTGGGTCAAGTTTTAAGCCATGCCAAAGCGCGTCCGGCGCACCCTTTGTACGCGCGTATTTCAGATAGCCTTCAAATGCATCTTAGCGCCGCTTTAAGCCTCCAGGAGAAACCGGAGGCGGCTTTGGCTGCCGCCGCCAAAGAGATTCGTTTGATATTAACTTCAAAATGACCGCTCGGCGAAGCTACTGGCTCAATTGGGTGTACGCCCTGCCCGCACTCATCATGATCGCCGTGGTTAATGTTGTTCCCATGGGACAAACATTTTGGTGGAGCAGCGGTTTTGGAAGGTTGTCCTCCGATAGCCGGTTGTGGGGCGTTTTGAGAAATACAACGATGTTTACTTTTTTTGCGGTCAGCGCGGAGTTGGTTTTAGGTTTGGCCATAGCGCTATTGCTGGCGCAAAAATTTTACGGCCGCGGTTTCGTGCGCGCGGCGGTGCTCATTCCCTGGGCCTTGCCGACAGCCGTTATGGCCATGGCTTGGAGATGGATTTTTAACGCGGACTACGGCGTTTTAGGGGATATTTTTTATAAATTTCATTTATCCAGCTCGCCCAACATTCCTTGGCTGGCATCGCCGGGTCTGGCCTTTTTTTCATGCGTTTTGGCTGATGTTTGGAAAACCACGCCGTTTATGGCCATATTGCTCATGAGCGGTTTGGCCGCTATTCCATCTGAACTCTATGAGGCCGCCTTAATGGACGGCGCCGGGACATGGCGGCGGTTCTGGATGATTACTTTTCCCATGCTCAAGCCCACGATCGCTGTGGCTGTTATTTTCCGCGCGATTCAGACCTTTGGAATTTTTGACTTGATTTGGGTCCTGACCGGCGGCGGTCCCGGTGGCAAAACTCAAACAATCGCCCTTTATGTTTATGACGTTGTTTTTCGCTATCAGGAACTTGGTTATGGCTGCACATTGACTTTGGTCATGGCCACGGCCCTGATTTCTTTTTCTACGATTTTTATGCTGTTGTTGCGTCCTAAATCTTCATGAGTCAAAAACAGCGGAAACAATCATCTAAATTTTTATTTTTTGGCGCCGTGGCCTTGGTTTGTTTCTGGAGCCTGGCCCCCTTTTTGTGGCAAGTTTTGACATCATTAAAATCGAGCGAGGAGGTCATTGCCTCGCCGCCTGTGTACTGGCCATCGCGCTTGACCATCGTGAGTTACTTCAAAATTTTTTCAGCCAGGCCTTTTTCGGTTTATATTTGGAACAGCTTAATCGTGGCTTTTGGGACGACATTTTTATGCACCGGAGTCGCCGCTCTCGCAGCTTACGCTTTTTCCAGACTTAAGCTTCCCGGCGGCAAGGCAGTGTCAAATGCCATTTTGCTCGTTTCTCTATTTCCGCCAACGCTGCTTGTTGTCGCCTTAAAGCAACTGATTCAGACGGCCGGACTTTTGAATAATCCCTTGTCGCTTATTTTAACCTACGCCGCGCTTAACCTGCCTTTTGCCATCTGGGTCTTGGCGAATTTTTTTAAACAAGTCCCCATGGACATTGAGGAGGCGGCCCAAGTGGACGGCCTGGGTCGTTGGTCGGTGCTCTGGAAGATCGTCGCTCCCTTGTCCGCGCCGGCGATCGCAACAACGGCTATTTTAGTCTTTATTTTTTCCTGGAACGAGTTTTTGCTGGCGTTAACCTTTATGTCGAAAGATGCGGCGCGGACAGTGCCGGTTGGAATCGCCATGCTTTCAGGTGTGACGATTTATGAAATTCCCTGGGATCAAATTTCAGCCGCCGTCGTCATCACAACGTTGCCCGTAGTGGCCATGGTTTTGGCCTTTCAGAGACGCATTATCGAGGGTTTAACGGCGGGAGCCGTCAAAGGATAATTATGGCTCACGTTGAGATCAAAAATATCAATAAGGCTTTTGAAACCGGGAAATCAATTTTAAGCGCCGTCTCATTTACTATTAATGACGGAGAATTTGTCTCTCTTCTTGGGGCTTCAGGGTGCGGAAAAACCACGATCCTGAGAATTATCGCTGGACTCGAGACGGCGGATTCAGGCAGCGTCTTAATTGACGGCCAAGATGTGGGCGCTGCTTCACCCAAAGATCGCGACATCGCCATGGTCTTCCAAAACTATGCGCTTTATCCGCATTTGAATGTCCGGGAAAATATTAGCATGGGTCTGACTTTACGAAAAATTGCCCGGCCTGAAATCAGCCGGCGCGTTCAGGAAACAGCGGCTTTACTGGGAATTGAGGAATATCTGGACCGACGGCCCTCGGCCTTGAGCGGCGGCCAACGGCAACGCGTGGCTCTGGCACGCGCCCTTGTGCGGCGGCCCAAGGTTTTCCTGTTGGATGAACCCTTAAGCAATCTTGACGCGCTTTTACGCGATAAAACGCGGTCCGAGCTCAAACTTTTGTTTGAAAGAGTTAAAGGAACGGTGATCTATGTGACGCATGATCAGGTCGAAGCCATGACCATGTCAAGCCGGATTATTGTTCTCAACAAAGGCCGGATTGAGCAAATCGGCGCGCCGCAGGAAATTTATTCCAAACCTAGAACAGCCTTTGTGGCGTCATTTTTAGGCACACCATCCATGAATTTGTTTGATGTTTCCAAGGCAATTCAATGCGGATTGCTTTCCCAGACGGCATTTGGTTCGAAGTCGGCGCTAATGGCCGGAATTAGGCCCGAAGAAATTTTAGTATCGCAGCGCCGGCAAGACGGCTTTGTTGAAGTTGAAATTTTAGTGGCCGAGCCGACCGGGGCCTTGACAATTTTGACACTCAAGACCGGCGTTGACCTGCGCGCCGTAGTCAAAGGCTCTTTTAACAACGCGCGCCAAAAAATTTGGATTTCTCTTCCTGACCAACACCTTCACTTTTTCCCCAATTGATATCTGCGGACCCAAATTTTAGACAATAGGGCCATGATGCGCCGGTTTGGCGGTTTTGTCAGGTCCCTGGATAAAATTTTTTTGTTATTTCTTTTTGTTTGGCTGATCCTTAATTGGATCAGTTTGCCTTGGGGTTTGCCCTCCGTGAAACGCGCGGCCATGGTGTTACCGCCCGAATCGAAGGAACCTCAATTTTTTGAACAACTTG
This sequence comes from Elusimicrobiota bacterium, assembly GCA_016207685.1. GTDB lineage: Bacteria > Elusimicrobiota > Elusimicrobia > JACQPE01 > JACQPE01 > JACQPE01. The sequence continues at coordinate 10,318 of JACQPE010000131.1, forward strand.
AGACTAATCGAAAGAAACTTTACGAAATATCACTCTCAAGCCAGATCGCCGTGGGATGGATGGATCCTTATTTTTCGCGGCCGGATGAAATTTTCAAGGTTCGCGGCTGGGAAACCCCCTGGCACCGGTTTTTGCTGCACGCCTACAGTGGATTTCTTCTGCGCAGTATTGATGGTGATGAACAGATTTTTATCGTTTCCTTATCCAAAATGAATCCTAAAAAATTACAACTCAACCCCCATCACTATTTTCATGCGGGTGTTTATATTTACAGCCTGGGGGCTTTGTTTCAGGCTTCTCAAATGGCGGGTTTGATAAGACTTGTTTCTGACATTAAGTTTTATTATAGCCATCCCGATGACATGGGGCGTTTCTATCATATTGGCCGCATCTATAGCGCCCTCTGGGGAATCATCGGCGGCATTTTGCTCTATATTTTAGTTCTAAAAAATTCAAACCGCAGGATGGCGTCTTTAGCGGCCTATTTTTATTTAGCGGCTCCCGTGACTCTTTATGTAACCCATGTCCTTAAAGGCCACGCCACAGGAGCGGCTCTCGTGTTTGGCTTGTTGATTTTGTGTCACGACATTTTAGAGCGAGGAACCAAAAAATCCTATGGGCTGGCAAGCCTTTTGGCCGGTATTATAGTCGGCACTCAACCGCATTTATGGTTTGCCGCGCTTACCGTGCCTTTGGCGCATTTGTGCCACGGGTTATGGGTTGACCGCGTTTCGATAAAAAAAATATTTATAGACCTGCGCTTTTTGCTGATGCCGGTTATCGGCATCCTTGGATTCGTGCTGGTTAGTCCCTATATTTTCTCCGCGTTTAAAGAATGGTATTACGTCGCCTTGGTTCACGGCTCTGATATCCATCCTCCAACGTTGAATCCCTTGAAATGGCTGAAAGCTTATGCGATCGGATTGGGTATCGGCTTGAATTATCCGGTATTTTTAGCTTTTGCCATAGGTTTAATTTGGGCATTATGCCGATGGGTGAAAAGAACCTCATGGGAGAAATTTTTGATTATTTTTTCGCTCGCCTATTTATTGCTTTTTGGAATCTATACGGGACCGGTGATTCAAGATAGCGCCATGTATTCCCGCCATTTTATGCCGCTTGTAGGCTTGTGCTGCTGCTGGGCCGCCTGGTCTCTGGAGCGCTGTTTCGGCTCAGGGAAGTATTATTGGAAGGGCTTGGGCGCTTTTATTGTTTTGTATGCGCTTTCCGTGATGATTTTTTATGAATTCAATTATTTCAGCGATGCCCGAGGATCCTCCTATATGAAGGCTGGTGAATGGATATCGAAGAACATTCCCAAGCGTTCCTCGATCGGCCTCAAACACATGCCCCATACGGATTTTACACCGCCCTTTGATTTCGTCAATTATGAATTGTGGATTAATGTTTTTAACAATCATCTGGATCCGGAAAAGGATGCCTTGCCGCAGTATTACGTTTTAGAACGCAATCCCAATTACTATTCAGTGCCTATCGAATGGAAAAAACCGTTCAAAAATTTCGAACGCTACTATGATCCAGTCGCCTATTTCGGCCGGGGTGGCAGACCCCGATGGTGGGATTTTACGGATCATTTCAGCGGAGCAAATTTTCCGGTTTGGATTTATCAACTGCGGAGGACTCATGCGTCTTAAAAATAAAATTGCGATTGTCACGGGTGGCGGCACGGGCATAGGCCGGGCCATCGCCCTGCGTTTTGCCGGCGAAGGCGCTTTGGTCGTGGTCAGCGGCCGCAGGCCCAGGCCCATTAAAGAAACGGCGCAGCTCATCGAGGCCTCAGGGGGGCGCGCCAAGGCCGTTCGCGCCGATGTGACCCTGACAAAAGACGCCAAATGGCTTATTAAAGAAACTTTACGTTCCTGCGGAAAAATCGATATTTTGGTCAATAACGCCGGCATTTTGCCGTCGCGTCTTAATGTGTTGGACACGCCGGAAAAAGACTGGGAAGCAACGATTCGCGGCAATCTCTCCAGCGCGTTTCTTATGTGCAAACACGCCATGCCCGAGCTTATTCGCCAACGAGGAAATATCATCAACATCGCTTCAGTAGCCGGTCTCAAGGGAACCCCCCTTCGCGCCGCCTATGGCGCATCCAAGGGAGGCATAATTATTTTAACCAAGGGCATGGCTTTAGATTTTGCTTCCTATGGCGTGCGGGTTAATGCCATTTGCCCGGCTTACATTGAAACGGATATTAACAGGGAATATATCCGCCGGTTAAAAGCCCAGGGAAAATTTCAAGCCTTGGTGGCCCGCCATCCTATGGGTATTTTGGGATGTCCGGATGATGTGGCCTGGGCCGCTCTTTATTTGGCCAGCGATGAAGCCCGCTGGGTGACCGGCGTCGCGCTGGCCGTTGACGGCGGCGTCAGCGCCGGAGTTTAAGCGCGAATGTGCGGGCGCCGGATATAATGTCCGAACGAATTGATGTTGTTTCTGCGGACACGTTGGACTACGAAAAATTTGTCCGCCTCCAAAAAATCGCTTTTGATCAAGTCCTACGGCAACACCAGGCGTCATTTGATCACTTAAATCCTGATTATTATCGCTGGAAGTATAACAATCCGGAGGGTCCTTCAAGGATCGCTCAAGTTTGGAATGAAGATGAGCTGGTTTCGGCAAATGCGATGAGCCCTTTTGATCTGGCGAGCGCCCTCGGAAACCAAAGAATATGGATATCCAGCGAATCTGCCACGCTCCCCAAAGCCCGGGGAAGGGGGCTTCTTTTGAAATGCTTAAACGCCTTAAGAGAGGATTTGGGCCCAAATTTTATTTTTTGCGGCTTCCCTAACCCAAATTCAAAACCAAGGTTTTCTCGCTTCGGGTGGCAAGAAAAAGCTCTATTGCGCCTCTGGGTAGCCCCAAGGTCCCTGTTATTGGGCCAAGAAAAAAATGAAATTATTTTGATGCGGCATTTTGATGGGTTGATGGACGAATGTATCAGCCAAATCGTGCCCGCGTCCGGTCCTTTGCTAAAACGCAATGCCGGTTATTTGAACTGGCGCTACACGACGCATCCCATATGGCGTTATGAAATTTTCTTTTATATGAAAGATCACGTGGTCCGCGGATTTTGCGTCCTGCGACAGGCCGCCGTTAAAGGATACCGACTGGCGTTGATCATGGAACTTTGGGGCCGGGATGCCGACGCGGTTTCGGTCCTGCTTTCCCATGGCCGCTTTTGGGCGGCCCAAAAAGGGCTTTTTTGGACCGTTCTGTTTGATTCAAACATCTCAACATTGGAGGCGCTTCGGGCTGGATATTTTTGCGTGCCACCGGCTTTTGTCCCGAGGGAATTTTTTTTAATGGGACAAGCGCTGGGACAAAAAGAAGAAAAGATGTGGGCCATGCCCTGGCGGCTCCAAAGCGGCGATTGGGACGCCTTTTAATATGCTGGCCATGCCGGAGCATTGCTGCGTCTGCGATGAACCCCGATGGCAGCCCTATTGGCGGGGACTGCGCCGATGTCCGCGTTGCACTTTTGTCTGGGCGATAACGGAGGAAAATTACGATCAGGCTCAGGACATTTATCATGATCCGGGGTATTTTTTCGGTGGCGAATACTTAGACTACGTTAAAGAGCGTCCCTATTTGGCAAAGGGTTTTCGTTTACGTTTGGATATGCTGCGCCGTTTTGCGTCATCGGGACTTCTCTTTGAAGTGGGCAGCGCCTTTGGTTTTTTTCTTGAGGGGGCCAAAAAAAATTTTACGGTTTCAGGAATCGACATCAACGCCGAGGCCTGCGCCTATGCGCGTTCAAATTTTAATTTGAATGTTATTACCGGTGATTTATTAAAAATTGATTTGCCGGAGAATCACTTTGACGTCATCGTCAGTTGGGCGACCCTAGAACATTTAACGCAGCCCCATCTCTACGTTAAAAAAATCAGCCAACTGGTAAAAAGAGGCGGCATCTTCGCCTGCAGCACGGGTGATATCAACTCCCCTCTGCCGCTAATGCAGAAAGGCAATTGGCGGTTGATTCACCCGCCGACTCACCTGTCCTATTTTTCAAGGCGGAGTCTCGCCGAGCTCATGAATCGGTGCGGCTTTAAACCTGTTTATTCCAAATGGATCGGTGAACATCGCTCACTTGACGGCATGCTGCACTCTTATTTCGTTACGCTCAAAAAAAAGCCCTCGATCTATGAATGGTTCAAGCGAAAGGGGCTCAACAAAGGAGGATTTTATTTAAACACATGGGATACAATTTTCATGATCGGACGCCGTGTTTAGGGTTAGATCAACCCATGAACGCCGGATCGAAATTTCTGATCGTCAACGCGGATGATTTTGGCCTTACGGAGTCCGTTTGCGATGGTATTCTGGAATCTTACCGCCGAGGCATTGTAACCAGCACCAGTATGCTTTCCACGGGACGCGCTTTTGCGTACGGCGCCGATTATCTAATAAAAAATCCCGGATTGGCGGCCGGTATTCATTTGTGTCTCGACGAAGAACGGCCGGCGCGGCCCGATCTGTGGCCGGCAAAATTTCTAACGAAAGAAGGTTTTTTTGAACATCGGTCGCTAATGTTTACGTGGTGTCTTTTGGGGATCATTTCACCCGGCCTTGTTTATGAAGAATGGAAGGCGCAAATAGCTCGCTGCCTGGAAGCCGGCGTCCATTTGGATCACCTGGATGGCCACGGCCATGTTCACCTGATCCCTTCATTGGCGCCTGTGGCCGTCAAATTGGCCAAAGAATTCAAAATTTTGAACGTGCGCTTTCCTCAAATTGGAGGGCTGGGATGGCTGTTCCGCCAGGGTTTTCTCAAAACAGCGAGGGTATCGGCTATCGCGGCCCTCGGCTTGCTCTCGCGGCGCCATTTTAAAGGTGAGCGTTCCGGCAGGCCTTACAATTTTCATGGACTGGCTCAGGGCGGGAGGCTGGACCCAAAAGCACTAAATCTTATTCTGGAGGCATTGCCTCAAGGGATTAACGAATTAATGTGTCATCCCGGCCTATGGAATGAAAAACAGATGAATCGTTACCTGTATTGGGACTATCACTGGCAAGCTGAATTGGACGCCCTGACACAATCACATTTACGTGAAAAATTGAAAAAAGAAGGGATCACCTTAGCAAGGTTTGGAGATTTGCCGTCAAAAAATTCCGGCTAAAATGCGTCTAAAATCCGTTTTTTGCGCCGGATCAGATGGAAAGAATTCCTCAATACTCTTAACCACGGCCAAAGCAGCCGGCAGGATAAGAACAGGCGCGATTGATTCCCGGAACCGAATAATGATGTAAAAAAAGGCATGAATGCTCCATTTATATAGGATGATAACGGCAATAAGGGTCCAAAAGGGCTCCTTTTTATAGGGGGCGATGTAGAGCCCGGTAAGACAAAGCGAAAATAACGGAACATAGCTAAACACATATAATAAATTTTGACCCAGCGAGGCCGCCCCGGGGGTGACAAAGGGCCGCCAGAAATGGACCAGGTTTCCAGCGAAAATATAAAGGGCGCGGGCCGGGTTATTTTTGATGTAATCCAAGGCCTCTTTGGTCAAAATATTTCTAAATTCCAATTCGTTGAGGCGCTCAAATTTTACGGAATTCTCCTCTAAAAAAGGAACTTCAACACCGGAAAAATGATACTGGGAATTATAGGTTTCCCACATCATGCGTGAAGAATTTGTGCTGACCGGGACAAAAGCGCGGTGAATGATCCAGTTGCGAATGACCCAGGGAGACATCATTAAAAAAAATCCAATGCCAAAAATGGCTGGGCGTTGCCATGAGCGCTTGATCCAGAGCAAGTAGGCTCCTAAAATGACGGCTCCGATGAGGTATTCCCCCCTGAACAAAGTCAGCACGGCAAGGACGACGCCGCAAAAAAATGGCAGCCAACGGCTGTTGTCTTTAGATTTGGAAATTTTTAAAGTCCACAGGAGGGCCAGGGTCAACAGGTCCGTGGCGATGGCGTGAGGATTCACGCGGGTTGACCAAAATAATTGCGGCGGATATAGCGCCCATATCCATCCGGCCAATCCCCCCCATTTTCCCAGAAGCATTTTGCCGATGTCGGCCAGCCAGAGACAGGCGCCGGCCGATAGAATAATAATAGGCCAACGCAGGGGTTCAAAATTCCCGGGGGTAAAAAATTGGCACAACGCCATGAGGTACCCCATTCCCGGAGGAAGATAAGAATGGTATCTGGCTTTTTCCATATTCATGGGACTGACCCAGGCTCCTTCACCATTCAAAATGTGCATCCCCATATTGATGTAAGTCCCATCGTCGTCCCCATGATCTCCCGAGCCGATATACCACGCCATGACCGCACGGGTTATCAGAGCCGCAAAAAATAAAAGCAGACGCGGATTTGAAGAAATGAAGCGGCGCATTATGGCGTTTTGCAGCTCTCCATGACTAAGCACCATTGATATCTCATGGGCAATGGCACGACATCAATACCAACGGCGCTTTCGATCCTAAATCCGGTTTGTTGATGGAGCAGCGTCAGCTCCGAGAAGCTTAATTGATGCTCGTCATCCGTATCGCGCTGGATGACTCCTCGAAGAACATGCTTGAGTCGGAATACCGGCGATGAACGGTTTTCTTCATTGACAATGAGCCGCCCGTCATCTTTCAATGCGTTGAACGCGTTGGCCATCAGATCGTGATATTGGGGCACATGATGAATCGCATAGGCGAATAGAACCTGATCAAATGATTGCGGCGGCGCGGCGCCGATGACCTTGACCGCGTCGCCGCACTGAAATTCAACCGAGGTTAGCCCCAGTTCATTTCTGGCCATCTGGGCAACCGCGATTTCATCTTCATTGGCGTCTACTCCCACCACCGAAGCGCCCATCATCGAAAGCATTAGGGAAATCAACCCGCCGCCACAGCAGGCATCAAAAAGGCGCGGTGAGGATTTGTGACTGGCTGAAAAATCAATAATTGCTCGCAGCCGTTTTAAATTGATCGGCGTGAACGGATGGGCAAAAAAATACCCGTAAGATTCGACAAGACGCGGATCTGATTGGTGCGCTTGATAAAAACTTTTGAGCCGCTCCAATCCCCTGTCAAATTTATCGGCCATTTAAAGCTCAATCCCGTGTTCTTGCAAAGCTTTTTTGATCAGGAATATGTTGCGCATTTTGACCGCCTCCCGCGTTGCCAGCGTGATTTTGAATTGTTTCTCTAATTCTGAAACAAGCATCAGATGGCGCACCGAGTCCCATCGTTGCACCGACTCCATGGATGTTTCATCCGTAACGTCCCCGGGATCAAGGTGAAGCACTTTGGCCAATAGATTATCGAGCATCGCACGATTTTTTGAAAGGTTTGTCTCCATCTCGCCGGTTAAAATTCACTCCTCATGAACGCCAATGAATGCGGGGTAAGCAGTTTGAAGCCGGGAAATGTCACCTATCCACAAGCCGTCGGGGTTTTGTTTGAATCCCAAACCGGCGTAAAAATTCTGGACCTGATTGTTCTTTGCGGTGGGCAAATACTCCCCTTCCAAGCATGTTGCGCCCCCGACGCGAGCATCGCGCGCAATCTTGGCCAGCATGACCGTTTCGATTTGACGGCCGATGACCCGGCAGCTTAATAGAAAGGTGTCAATACGCCAAGCGGCGCCCTGCTTAAATACAATGGCGGCGCCAATGAGGCCATTATCGCCAAAGCGGTCTTTGGCCCCAACGGCATAGAGCCGATAAAGCGGCGACCGGCGCATTTGCTCCAATTGTTTTTCATTATAGCGCCTGGTGGTCAAATTGAATTGATTGGTGCGCTGGGTCAATTGCGCCAGCCGGGGGAGACTGAAATCGTCAGCCGGTTTGATTTCTACCTCCATCTCCAAGGAAGCCAAAAATTTCTCCATTGAACCGGAGGATCGCTTGAGATCATCGCGGCGGCGTTCGCTGAGGTAAAGTTGGGGACGGCGACGGTCTTCTTCGGTCAGCGCAAGGCTGTCCCAATCGGTCATTTCCTCAAGAGTCACACGATAAAGGGAGGCATCATGGGGGAGATCTACGGTCAAAATTTCCGGTAGAAATTGGCGCACCAACAAACGCTCGGCAGGATTATCGTCAAGATAAATCATGCTGTCTAATCCGATGTTAAGTTCATTGGAAATTTGTTCAAGATTTTTCACTTTATCATTCCAGTTGATCTTGACACTGGAAAAATCATCTTCTTTGAGAATCATATAGGGGTGGGTTCGAATGACTGACATCGCTTCCTCAAAATTGTTGCGGCTGTTGATGGCCAGGATGAGACCGCGATCTTTCAGGGATTTGATAAAAAATTGAAAATCTCGATAGGCGTTACCCGGAGGACCAGTATCAAGGTCAATCCCATGGGCGCCGTCTTCTCCCAGAATCCCCCCCCAGAGCGTATTGTCAAGATCCAAAACTAGGCATTTCTTATTAAGGCTCTTCAAGGGTTTGATATAACGCATATAGACTCTTGCCAAAAAGGCCATAAAATCGTCGGCTAAGTAAATTTTTGCCATATACCACATCTTCGGATTGCGAACGCGTGATTTCCCGAAGTAACCGGCCCACGAATCAAAGTCCAGGATATGGACCTGGGAATTATCGGAGAGCCGAGAGGAGACAATTTTATTGTAAAGCCTGACGCAATCGCCGGGACTTCCCTCAATTTTATTTTCAAGAATGCCATAAGGCGAAATCGCCGGGGTCATCAAATTATGAACGAGCGCAGATCCTGAGGATTGTCGACAGAAATGATCAATCAAATCAGAAAATTTTTGCGCGGACTCTTCGACAATTTTTTGTTTCTTGGGAACTTCAATCCGGAACGGACTTTCCAATACCGGGCCAAGCATGGCCTCGGCATGCGCTGCGATAATGAGCAAGTCGGGTTGAAATTGATAGAGTCCGCTGGTTTGGCCGATAATTTCCTGGACATATTGACCAAAACCGGCAATGTAAAATTTAGGCAAAAGACCGATCCGGACGCATTCAAAATAGAGATAGCCGGCCATCGCGTCAAAAGTATAGGTGCTCAAGATGGCAATTTTTAATCGTTTTGGCGCTTCGATTTCCATGCGATCCGTGGCAGGGCTCAAGAGATCATAAAAGTCGCAATAGGTGACGGGAGACGAGTCGGACGAAAGGGCCTCCAGCGCGACGGTGATGGCTCCGGGTATGTCGCCGTCATTAATTCGCCGTTCACAGTCTCTTAGTTGATCCATAAAATTAAAAATAGTTCAGTTTAAACAGCATCGCCGCTAGTTTGAATGAATTAAGCGTCATCGTAATCGCCCAGGCTTAAAGACCAATCAGATAAGAGCGGCAATGATATCTTGATTTCTGAAGAATACGACCGCAGCGCAACGGCAAAAGATTTGGGGCGCATCGGTTCGGGACACGCGATAAAGCCAAATTTTTTCAAGATGGGCGCCAAATGGTGCCGGGGGGTAGTCAGACACCCGGAAACGATGGCTCCGCTTTGCCGGCCATCATCAAGGGACTTGAGCAACAACGCCTGGAGCGCCTCGCGCCCTTCCTGGTCCAGGCGGTGCGAGCCATCCATAATCTGCCAAGCCTTAAAGCCGAATGTTATTTGATCAATTCCCGCAATCCACGCCAAAAGCTCCTCGCCCTTATATGCCGCCAAAAAACTGTACGATCGGGTGGGACACCGAAGGAACCGCCAGGTCAACCGAGAAGAATCTTTAGAAACCGACCACGGAAAATGGGGCGCGATTGATTTCCAAAGATCGTCCCATCGGGCATCCAATTGAGTGAGTCTCTCTATTTTGATCGGCGGTTTTGGCGATCGGGACCGGTGAAATTGATCAACGGCGCGGCCCAGTTCGTTAAAAATGCGGCCAAAAACATCCGGTAAAGAAAATTTTGTTTTTATGGATTCGCCAAGCTGAAGAAAAGGATAAAGCCAAAGCGTCGCATGACCCAAATTTTCAAAATTCAAAAATTTTAAAAAAATGGGATAAGAAATTCTGTTGGGAAGACAAAAAGTGAACGGGATTCTACGGCGAGCGCATTCATTAAATGCGTTTTCGCACAGATCCACAAAGAGCAGACTTCGATTCCGGAATTCCGGCTTGACGATGCTATGAGTCGAGTATGTTCCCTTGATCTTTTTTCCCTGAATATTGACATCAACGGGAATTACGGCATTGGCGCCGACAATTTCTCCCGACGCTGTTTTAGCGATTTGGGTCCAGGCCTTCCCAGCTGGGTTGTCTTCGTATTGCCAGCGAAGGTAGCTCTCTTGGGCCATGTCCGAATTGTTGGGAAATAGGGAAAGAAGCCGGCCCAGCTCTTTAAAATTTTGAAAATTGAATGCTTCAATGGTGAGCGCTTCGGCGGCTTTGGCCGTTTGATTTAACCGGCTCATACGACGGTGGAAGAGAATTTTTTGATGCTTTGGAGACATTGGACAATGCCTTGGGAACCCAGAATGATCAAGGGGAAATAACCGGGAAGCAAAAATCGGAATTCACAATGCATGGGCACGTGGCTCAAGAGGTAGTAAAGCGTAATCCCGGCCAGGGCCACCATCATGTTTTTGGTCTCCGGTGAATACTCTTCGGTGAAGTTTCTAAACGCAGCCATGCCCGCGAACCATAAAATTAACCATAAAAATTTATACATGATGGGAACGATAAACTCGATGGGGTATTCTTGGGCATAGTCAAATTTTCCCGTTTTGCCAAGAAGCTGACGGTAATACCGGGTGTACGTTTTCTCAAAAGGCATTAGGGTCGGCATTAAGGAGGTCAGGGTTCGCTTAAGAACGACCGAGAAATACCAAAAGGGGTCAGCCCTGACGAATTTAAAAAATTCTTGAATGCAAGCCTTATTAAATTCAACGGATGTTTTGGGGTAAGTCACCCCTTTGTCGCGTATATATTTCTTGAGCCATTCCTCCGATGGCTCAAGACCCCATTTGTTGGGATAGTCGGCTAACCCCACGAGGAGATTGGCGCCATAGGTCGGTGAAAAAAGCGTAAGTTTTCCGAATCGTTCGTAATTTCGAAGTCCCCAAAAAAGAACGACGAGCAATGCCATGGCTTGCATCATAAGGGTCGTCTTGATTGTTTTGGCGAGGCTTCGCGTAAAAATGAGCGATGAGCCTAGAATGAAAGGTAAAAAAAATGGCTCTTGGCGGACAAGGCTGGCGATACCGGCGACCAGCCCGGATGAAACCATGGCGGCAAGGGACTTGTTCTTCAATCCATACCAGAATAGACCGGCGCCGGCAAGCAATGGGAAGGCGCCCTGGGCGTCATGCGTTGTCACAATGGACAGCGTCGCGTGAGGCAGGCTTAGGGCGTAGATAAATCCCCCCAGAAGTCCGGCCCTGGGGCCGAATAATTCACGACCGAGCCACCAGGTGATAAGGGCGGCCAGCAAATCCAGCAGACAGAATAAAAACTGTGAATAAACAAATTTCTTATGGCCGAAAATTTTCCATGTGAGGGCAAGAATGAAGCTGTATCCCGGAGGCCTGCCTTGGAATGGTTCCAAGCGAGACGCATCATGGGCAGACGAAGGAATTTCTTCAAAGAGTTCCAGGCGGGGCCGCATCGGATCGGGTTTGATGTATTCTTCATTGAGAATTTTCAGGTAGAGCGGGTCCATGACAAGGCCGCGTCCTTCATTAATGTTTCTGGCGACTTCCGCGAGTTTGAATCCCGTGGAAATTCCGTAATCAATTTTTCTCGCGGTGAAAAAGACGGCTGTTCGCACGACCAGCGCCGTGGCGATCATCAGCAGGAACGCGCGCCGGCTGGAAAAAAAATTATCGGTCAACTGAAGCATTGACGGCGGCTTTGTGGTTTTGAAAACCAAGCCGGGAATCAACAATGTAGAGAGGCCTGCGCTTGACCTCTTCGTAAATACGGCCGATATATTCGCCGATGATGCCCAAAAATGTCAACTGCATTCCACCGATCAAAAAAATTCCAACCATGATTGATGTCCAGCCCACGGGCGCCGTATCGGTAAAGTAATAACGGTAGACGGCATCAAAGGCGAGAAATGCGCCCAACAGAGAGAGGCCAAGTCCCACCGCCGTGACGACCCTGATGGGATAGTAGGAAAATGAAAAGATGCCGTTGATGGCAAGATTAGCAAGCTTCATAAAGGTGTATTTGCTCCGCCCGTGGAGACGAGGCCGGACTTGGTAGACAATGGTGGTTGATCGAAATCCAACCCATGAAATAAGGCCGCGCAAAAACCGCTGCCGCTCCTCAAACTTTAACAAGGGCTCCAGCGCCCTTCGATCGATCAAGCGAAAGTCAGCCATGCCGTATTCCAATTGCGCTCCCCCGAAAAGATTGATTAGCCGGTAAACGGTTTTGATGGCCCATTCTTTGAAATAGCCGGCCCCCTCGGGATTGTCTCGCTTGGTGTAGACGATATCAAACCCCTCCCGCCACTTGGCCACCAGCTTGGGAATAAATTCGGGGGGATGCTGGAGGTCGCCATCCATGGTGATAATCGCCTGTCCCTGCGCATGATCAAGGCCCGCCGTAAAGGCTATTTGATGGCCAAAATTACGGGAAAAACGAATCAATTTAACCGAAGGGTCTTTGAGATGAAAATTGCCGATCAGGGACGCGGTCTGGTCATTGCTGCCGTCATCGACAAAAATGATTTCATAGCCGCCCTCCAGGTTTTTTAAGACGGCGGTTAAATTTTGATAAAAAACCGGCAATACTTCTTCTTCATTGTAAAGGGGAACGACGATCGTATAAACGGGATTCATGCCGTCATGAGTATCCAAAATTTATCGAATATCCCGCAATCAACCGGAGTAATTTAAATTTTGGCCGTGGGACCTTTCCGTTAAAAAGCAATGACCAAAGCCCCCGAATGAATGGCATTGCGTTGACAAAGGGCTCTTTAAGAGGCGCTATGGCCGCCAAATTCGTGCCGCAGGGCGTTGATCAATTTTCTTGAGTACATTTGGGATTTCTGGGAGGCCAAACGTTCAAATAGAGCCATGGTAATAACAGGCAAATGTTGTCCCAGTCCAGTGGCCTCAATGACGGACCATCGAGCCTCGCCGCCGTCATCAATGGCATCTTTGGCGACTCGAGAAAGGTCCTGGTCTTTGGCAAGCACGCGCGCAATCAGCTCCAAAATCCATGAACGCACAATGCTCGCTTGGCACCATAGGCGAGCCACATCCTTGACGGCGATAGGGTAGGGGGCTTGACGCAGCAGTTCAAAACCCTCGGCATAGCTTTGGAGCAGACCATATTCAATGGCGTTATGAATCATCTTTACGTAGTGGCCGGCGCCCGCGGGACCGCAATAAAGAAGTCCTCCGGGGACTGCCAAGGCCTCGAAGAGAAATAAAGCTTGCCGGAAAATCTTCGCATCTCCCCCGATCATCAGACAGTAGCCTGAATCGGCGCCGCCGATGCCGCCGCTAATGCCGGCATCAAGATATCCGATGTTCCGGCTGTTGAACTCTTGAAATCTTCGACGGCTGTCTTGATAGTGGGAGTTTCCTCCATCAATGATAATGTCTCCGGGCCCAAGGAGATTCGTTATATCCTTAAGGATCGCGTCAACGGCCGAGTGCGGGAGCATGAGCCATAAAATTTTTGGGTGACCCAGGGATCGGGTCAATTCCACAAGGGAGTTCCGTGTTCCGAAGCCGGACTTTATTGCTTGGCGCTGTTGTTTTGGAGATTGGTCCCAAACAGCCGCATTAATGTTGGATTGTCGAAATCTCCGGGCGATTCCTGAACCCATTTTCCCGAAACCGATAATTTCGATATTGGGAGGGGCTTTGAGTTTTTTCATGGCCTGCCCATCATCTTAAGATTTTTTTCATTTAACTGTTCGTTGACTTGGACAAATTGCTCCAAGCCTCGCCTTAAAGCCGAAAAATTTTTTTTCTTGGGGCGTATTATCCTATCAATGGGGCACGGGAAACTCCGGAGGGTTCTTTGTTCAAAGATATGAATAGCCCACAGCGCGGCGCCGCGGGCAGAAGGTTCGACAATGGCCGACGTTTCCAAAGGAATTTCAAGAGAATCCGATAACGCGTCGGCCCAAAAGGGTAAAATTCGGACAGCCCCGCCTGAAAGTATGACCCTGTCAATCTTTTGAATTTTTATCAGAGTTTGGTAAACAAGCGCCAATTGATGGTTAATTCCTTGCCAGCAGGCGTGCAGAAGACGCCGGTGATCCGGTGGATTTTGGATACCGAAGATGGCTCCCGTCGCCCATGGATTCCAATGCGCGCTTCTTTCTCCAAAGAAATTCGGTAGCGCGATGGGGAACCGGGGAGTTGGATTTTCCTTGTGGGCTTGCGCGATTTCATTCTTGACGCGTATTGTTGACATGTTGAATAAACGGCTAAGAAACTCAATGAGATTGCCTCCGCAGTTGAGAGCGCCGCCGAGCACCGGCTCCGCGGCGTTTAATTGGTAGAGCCAAAGTTCGGGCGGAATCATCGTTGGTTTCGCCATTACTCGAATGGCGGCGGATGTTCCCACGTTCAAAACGGCCGTCGCTCCATCAAGGCTCCCCACGCCTAAATTCTGCGCGGCGCCATCGCCAATGGGCATAGCCCAGAATGCCGGCGCCAACGAAGGCCAACGGCGTTTAAACTCCTTGCGGAGATTGTCGCAAGTTTTTTGTTCGGTAACAATTCTAGGCAGGCGGCCGGCGGTGAGGCGCGCCGCGCTCATTAACGTCGGGTCCCAGGAGCCCGTCCGGCGGTCAAACATCCCCGTGGCGGAGGCGATGGAAACGCTCGTCGCGTTTTCATCAAAAAGTTTCAACCATAAATAATCCCCCAGGCTCATCCAGTGGCGTATTTTTAAAAATAAAGCCTTATGATTGTTAAAAAACCAAAGAAGCCTCGCTGGAAAATAACATGAGTGAATCCGGCAGCCCGTTCGTTGATGTATCTTGATCTCCGGCAATTGCCGGCGCAAAATGAGACATTCCTCAGCGGCGCGCGTATCCGACCAGGATAAAAGAGGCGTTAAGGCATGAAAATTATCGTTTAAACCGATTAGGCTGTGCCAAAATGTGGCCAGGCCGACAGCCTCGATGCGATAGTTTTCCTTTTTGACGGTTTTTTCGATCATATCGAGAATATCAGAAAATGCGGCAAAAAGAAATTCGGAGTTGATTTCGACCCGGCCGCCTTCAACATTAACCGTTCGGTAAGCTCGGATCGCATGCGGCCCGGCGGCCATCCCGTCCGACCACCGGTAAATGCCCGCCCTAATTCCGGATGAGCCGATATCAATGCCAAGCGCAAACCGGTTATCCGCCATCATGATCGCCTAGGCGCCAGGGCTTTTAATGCTCCATGCCAGAATCCGGCGACAATTGCCAGATGGATTAAGATCGTGAGGGCGACGGCTTTTATGTAAAAGAAAATTCCCTTTTTTAACAGGCGCCATTGAGCGGCGTGAAGAATGCCCGCATAAATCAAAAATAAAAACGGCAATGCCCTTGGAGCGGCGAGGGCCATGACTGCCAGTAAAAAATGCCCCACCAAAAAAAGGCCAATGGCCGGTATTTTTAGGTAGATTCGAGCCAACCGGACGGTGTTCCAGCCGGTAAAAATTCTTGTCCTGTATTTGTATTTGAGAAATTCCCCCAGGGACGGCGGGTAACGGTCATGCCGGATACATAACTCCGGTATGTTCCAGCAGGCGACCCCAAATTTTTGAACTCTGTAAAAAAATTCGACGTCATCAGCGTGCCAGTCAATGGTCTCATTGAATTTTCCCACTTGCTGAAATAAGGACCGGGTGACAAAGCAATTGCATAGCGGCACATCATAAAAGGGAACCTGTTTTTCGGATGTCAAAACATGAGCCTGAAGGCCCTCAACGATCAAGCTGCTGCTGGCCGCGGCAGCCAAGCCGGCGGCCGCCGTCATGATTTTTGGTGTTTCCGGACCAGTGAAGACGACGCGCCCCTTCTGATATTGCTCCCAGGCGTTTTCCAGCCAATCGGGAGGGACGACGGCGTCATCATCAAGAAAACCCAAAAGCCGGCCCTTGGCCTGAAAAATTCCCAGGTTGCGGCGGATTGAAGGATGCTTAGGCAGGCAGGGAACAAGGAAAACATTGGGTTCAGTCGCCGCTTCCGGCAATGGATGTCCAACGGCAATCACTTCAAACAGGTCCCGATCGATATTTTGCCGGGCTAAACTCCCAAGACAATCCGTCAAATCATCCGGAGAAGTTGTCGCGACAATGACCGAAATCAGGGGTATTGACAATATTGCTATAAGTGATTCTTATTAGCCGCTGATGATTCCCCAAGGCTGCTGCGCCAAGCGATCTTGGCGGCATTTATCATAATCGCCGGAATTAACGCCGGGTTCACCGAAATGCTCGTTTGAATGGCGCAGGACCAAGTGCAATTGCATTTTCCCGGACCAAGGTATTTGCTCCTGAACTCTTTCATTTTGGATGAATTAATAACGGCACGCAAGTCGTAATTGTGACTTCTAATATTGCCGACGTTTTCCCAGAGCGGCTCGCAGGGAAAAACATTACCGGCTTCATCCAAAACAACAAGCTGGCCCCCGACATTGCAGTAGCTGCCGACATTTTTCCCTTGAGATGCCTCTTGCAATAAATCAGTATAGACGAGCTTGGTGGAGCGGACTCCCAATGTATGGAAATCCAATTTTTGGCGCAACGGAACCTCGCTATGGAGAGCGTCCGCCATTTTCTTAAATTCGGCGATGGATAAAGAGCCGGTCAAACCCGACGCATGCTCTAGTCGCCCGTGAGGATAGGTCAATTGAATTCGATCGACATCGAATAGATCGAGAAGCTGCCGCGCAATATCTGGTATACGGTCTTTGTTTTCGGCGATGTAGACCATATTGATTTTGATTTTGATATTTGGACGGCGTTCCCGCAAAGACGCCATCAGCTTATAGGTTTCTTTGACATGATCAAAAAGATGGGGCACCTTCCTAATTTGATCATGCTCTTCCCCGATGGCATCGAGAGACATCTGCAGCTCAAATATCGTATTCGGATTGCGGCCGGCCAGCGTTTCATACGCCCGGCTGACCCGGTCCGTAAAAAAACAATTTGATGGAATATCAACGACCTTGGTCCGGCAATGATCAATAAAAAGCTGGCAAATCTCCGCAACATCTTCCCGAACGAAAGGTTCACCACCGGAAACCGCCAAGTAATGCAGGGGGCCGTAGTTCTTGGCAAATTTTTCTATTTCGTCAAGGCGAAGCTCCCTGGCCTTGGCCGTAGGGTTGTCAACCTGGTCGTAGTAAAGGCAAAAATTGCATTTTGCGTTGCAGCGCGATGTCACGAAAAAAATTAATGTTTGCGGAAGCGTAAACTTCTGCCTAATCGAAAGTGTCGCGGAATCAAAAACCGTTAAAAAACTACCCATATCATCAATATGGCTTTATATCTCTGATTAGTCAATTAGTTAGGGGTTGCCCTTATTGCCATCGCCGCTAATTTAACTTTAAATTTTACCCAAGCGCGCACGGCTTCGCAATGTCGCCCCGGGAGCCAAGTCCCAACCGGCAGGGTAGACTGAAAGTTGGATTAGCGGCAATGGCCTTTAGAGTCGGTAAATTTTACCCAGTCCGTTTTTGACTTTTTTTGTGGCGTTCCTAGTGTCGAATACCAATCGTGAATGTTTAACGATCCATTTCCAATCGTAATTGTCATGATCCGTATGGATGAGGACGCAAGCGGCCCGGGAAAGAATTTTTTCGGTCAATTCGACGCTTTTAAGACGCTGGCCGTTTAGACGGATTTCGGGAACAAAAGGATCGTGATAGTTAAACGCGATGGCCTCGTCGTTCATAATCTCAAGGAATTTTAGGGCCGATGAATTCCTCATGTCATCAATATTTTTTTTGAAAGTTATTCCCAGCACAAGGACTTTTTTCCCAGGGAAATTTTGACGTCGTTGATAAAGAAGACGCTGCAATTTTCGAACAACGAAATAAGGCATGTTGGAGTTGACCTCGGCGGCCAGGTCGATAAAATTGGTGTAAAAGTCATACTCTTTGGCTTTCCAGGAAAGATAAACGGGATCAACGGGAATGCAGTGGCCGCCCACTCCCGGTCCAGGCGAAAAACTCATGAATCCAAATGGTTTCGTGGCCGCCGCTTCAATGACTTCCCAGACATTGACTTTCATGCGGTCACAAAGCATGGCGAGTTCGTTGACCAGGGCGATGTTGACGTTTCTGAAAATATTTTCAAGGAGTTTGGATAATTCCGCGGCCTGGGTGCTTGAAACGAGAGCAATGCTGGGGACTATTTGTTGGTAAAAAGCCGCTGCCAAATCACGGCAGCCGAGGGTCGTGCCGCCAATCACCTTGGGAATGTCTTGAACTTTAAAATTCGTATTCCCCGGATCAACGCGCTCCGGGGAGTAGCCAAGAAAAAAATCTCTGCCAACGGTCAGGCCGGATTCTTCAAGCATCGGCAGCATGAGTTCTTGGGTCGTTCCGGGATAAGTCGTGGATTCAAGGATAATGAGCTGATCCTTGCGCAGCCTCGATGATATCTCCCGCGTGGCCGTGATCACCGGGGTCAAGTCCGGTTCGCGATTACGATTAAACGGCGTCGGCACGCACAAAATCAAAATATCGCACTCCCGCGCCATATCCCAATTCGTTGTGGCCGAGAGCCTTTTGGAAACGATTAGGGCCTTAAGATCATCGGATGATAAATCTTGAATGTGGGAGTCGCCTTTTGAAATTTTGGCCACCTTGGCGCCGTCGATATCAATGCCAAGAACAGAAAATCCTTTTTTAGCCGCCAATGCGGCCAAAGGCAGCCCGACATAACCCAAACCGACGATGCCGATTTTAGCATGCGCCGTCTGGATTTTGGACAAAAGGCCCGAATACTTATTTTTGGTTCGTTGCGTCATCTGCTTGATCATACCTTTCTACTGCGCGCTATCCTTCATCTCCAAGGATCATTAAAGAAAAATATTCAGGCAATAAAAAGCGGTATTCCGGCCACGAATCCCTTAAAATTTTAAAAAATCGGCGGTTTTTCCAGTCATTGATTTGATCAGGCGTTGATAAACCGGTATATCTTGGCGAAACGACCAGAATACGTTGGCCGGAAGAGCAGTTCTTTTGATGAAGGAACGCGCCAGCATGGCCCAGGTCATGAGATAGGTGAGGCTGGAAGTGAGCGCCGCGCCTGCGGTTCCCAGAATGGGCAACAGGATCAGGTTTAATAGGACATTAGCAGCCAAGGTAATGGCGGCTGTCTGGCGCGTCACTTGCGTGAGACCGCGGGCATTGAAGTATTCATACAGTGACTTGGCGACGCCCATACTGATCGTTCCCGGAAGCAAAATCAGGAAGGCGCCGACTAGATGGAGATATTGGGAGCCATAAAGAAACTGTGTTGCCGGATAAATGAACAAGGACCCGCAGGCGGCTCCCAAAGTCATCCACAGCGCCAATTGTCGTGTGATATTGGCGGCAAAGGCGCAGGCTTCTTGATCCGTCATTTTAGCGCTCATGGGATAAAAAAGAACATTGGCTACCTGCGGCAGGCGCCAGAGAAGCTGGCTGGCGGTCGTCGCAAGGGAGTAGTAGGCCGTTTGTGTGGGGTCAAGGAAAAAAGCGACGAGCATGAGGTCAATGCGGATTTGTAAAAATTGCGGGATCATTGTTTGATAAAAGCGCCAACCCCATCGCAGAAGTTCCGGCACAAACGTGGGATTATATTTTTCCGGATTGGGATTAATAATCAAAAGACGTCCGTGGGCGTAAAAAACGGCAAGCGCTTGGGCCGCCAGACTCGCGCCAAGGACAGCCGCGAGATTAAATTCCGGCAATATAAGCGAAGATGCCGCTAAAAAAATCAATTGCGCCACGGGCACGGGCCAAATGGTCAAATTATAGGCAGCCACCTCGCCGGCTTGGGTGAGGAGTTTTCGGGAATTGATTAAAAGAAAACTGATCGGTATATGGGCCAGGGCCAGGAGGTAGGCGTTTGGTGAAATTTCCGGTAATTTAAGAAAATGGGCTGTTATTAAATTTTTAAGTAGGAAACCCAATAAAATCCAAGGCAGAGATAGAATCAAGGAACTCATCGTCAACGTCCGATGGGCTTGGCGCAGGCTGCACCGCTCTTTGCCTAAAAGAAAAACAGCCGCATGGTCTAAAGAGAGACGTCCTAATTTTTCAGCATATCCGGATATAGCTAAAAGAATGACCAGGTGGCCCAATTGCAGCGGACCCAAATGCCGGGCCACGTAAATGCTAAGAATGATTTCAAAAATTTTAGAAAGGGTATCCGCGCCAAAAATCCGCAGGGTGCCCGTAGAGAATTTGGCGCCGGCGGTATTCGTGGTCATGAATTAAATGCCATCTCATGAGCGGCGAAAGAAAAAGGCGATGTTAAAATTCGCTTTCAGGTTTTTTGCCGTAGTAGGTGTTCATGAACTCATCCCGAAGGCCGCGCCATTTTTGATCGCCCGAGGGCGTTAATTTTTCCGCTTCAGCGATTTCCGGCCAGCGGTTTTTTGGGAACCGGCAATACATCGCGAAACAACGCCGGACGCCGCGGATTTCTTCCGATGAATAATCGGGCATTTTGAGAACCGTGTCATCAGAATTTGACGGACAAATCAAGTTCGGATCCATAAATCCGTGTTTGACGGCCAGATCGCGCAGCGGGGTTCCATAAAATGGCTGAAAAATCGAACACGACATCGTGTCCGTTGGAATTTTTCTATTGAGTTCAATCGTTTCAAATGTGAGAGCCCGTGTTTCAAGAGGGTATCCGATAATATTATTTCCATTAAATGGGATACCGAGCTCCTTGGTGATAATGCCGGCCTGAACGACGACCTCATCCGGGTAGCGCCGGTTGACGACGTCACGGCGAAATTTGGTGTTACCATGCTCGATGCCGTAGCTGATGCGGTCCAAACCGACGTTTTTAAGCATGGTCAAAATTTCCGTTTTAACGGTCTCGGGACGCGTTTGGCACCAAAAGGGAAGCTTAATGTCTTGATACATTTCCGCAAATTCAGCCATTTCATGCGGTGTCCACGCGAAAAAAGTATCCGCCCACATAAAATTGTATTGAACGTTCCATTTGTCCCTGTAATAAAGCAACTCCTCCCGGATGCGGTCAATGCGCTTTTTACGGAAAAAGCTGGACTTGGTCTGTTCTTCGTAAAGAACATTTTGAGACGGCGAGTTGCAGAAAGCGCATGTATAGGGGCAGCCTCGGTGTGTTTCAACGGGCAGCATCCGGTAGAGCTTCCCGCCCATAGGCCGGATACTGCGATCGGGTTCCTTTTCTAGAAATAACCCGACGTCCAAATTGGTCGGCAGTTCGTTGATATCAACGGGTTTCGTGATGGAATTTTTGATAATTTCCCCAGCAGGCCTTTTCAGCCATAAATTGGTGACGCGCGAATAATCCTTTTTTTGGTCCAGACATTCGCAGAGGTCGGTGAGGCAATTTTCCCCCTCCCCGACGCAGAGCATATCCACCTCCCCAAAACCAATGGCGCGCTCCGGCGCGAAGGTTGGAAAGACGCCGCCCCAAATGTTACGAATGCGAAAATCCCGGATGGATTTGAGCAATGTTATGCCCACTAAAAAAGTGGCTTCAGTGGCGGTGACGGCGATGAGATCAGGAGAAAATTCCTGAACTTTTTTCTGCAGATCGTCGAAAACATTGGCTTTTTTTCGCTCTCTGGTCCAAGAGTCGGTTGGCCGGACGTTTAGATTTTGTTCTTTGATTTTATCCGTATCCACCCTCTTGAACTCAAGCGGCACGTCATAATTGGTTGAATCGAACAAGTCAACCGTATGGCCGCGATCTTTGAGTATGCGGGACAGGAGCGTGATGCACGGAGGAATCAGGCTTTCCGCGCGAAGATTTGGATATAAAAAAAGGACTCTGGCCATCAGCTATTTTCCGCAAGAAACATTTTGCAGACCCCCCTCCTTTGCTCTTGTCGGCCCTATCGGCCATTTACGCTTAGCCCATAAAGCCTACAATAATAATTTAACTGAAGAATCATTTCAAATCAATAGGCGACTCTTTTCTATATGAGACTCATTTTTGTGACCACAATGGGCACCCGTTCCGTGGCGCAGGGCAGGGATAAATCCCCAGGCTCATTTTTTGTAACCTATCATTGATCATGAAAAGTCAAGGACAAGACACCATTTTTATCACTGTTCCTTACGGCGTGTCGGCAAGAAACATTTTAAGATCGGACGCGTTAAAAATTTTACGATCCCGCTCGCGCGTGGTGATTCTTTGCCCGCTTTACCGGGACCCCGGATTCATCGAGGAATTTTCATCGGAGAATATTCTGCTCCGGGATCTGCCGCACCGGCTGCCTTTCGCTTTTCGTGCGCTGCGGCGATTTCTGGATGTGGCTGAAGGATACTACTTTACCAAAAAATCCGGAATTACGACTCTGAACATCCTCCGGGAGAGTTTGCGCCACGATGCCGTTGGGCTTTTTTATCAAAGGACATTGATCGGCGCTTTATTGGGGCGTCAGTTTGTTTTAAACTATCTGCGGTCAATTCAGATCAAACTCGTCAAGAATGACTACTACGACCGGCTTTTTGACGAATTTAAGCCGGCCATGGTTTTTTTAACGCATGTCATGGCCTTGGAAGAATTCCCCGCGGCCTTTTACGGCCGTGCGCGCGGCGTCCCTGTTTTGGCCATGCTGCACAGCTGGGATGTAATCAATACCAAAACCGGCATCCGCGGCGCAGTCTCGATGAGTTCGGGCCGGCTGCCTCCATTGCATTTCGATAAGGTCTTGGTGTGGAATGAAATCCAGAAAAAGGAACTGATGGATTATTGGAATTATCGCGATAAGGATATTGAAATGGTGGGCGTTCCCCAATTTGATATTTATATCCAATTACCGCCGGCGCCCCGAGAAAAATTTCTAAAACTCCTGGGGGGCGATCCAAGAAAAAAAACAATCGCCTATCTGGCGGGAAATCCCAATATGCTGCCGAGACAAATGGAAATCGTCGACATGCTGGTCCAATGGCTCAAGGAAAACAAGTATTCCCAACCATCCCAACTTTTAATACGCCTGCATCCGGGGCTTGACACAAATTATTTGCTTTCCCTTCGCGGTCAGCAGGATATTTTGCTTGATGAACCGAGTATCGCTTTCAGCGCGAACCGTTTTTCCAAAGGATGGCGCGCCGGCCGCGAGGACGAGGTGCGCTTGGCTGGTGTTTTATCAAGCAGCGACGTCGTGCTTAATGTGCTTTCAACAAGCAGTTTGGATGCGGCAGCTTTTGATAGACCGGTTATTTCCGTGGCCTTTGATGGATATACGAACATGCCCTATTACCGCTCCATCGTGCGTTACTACGATTGGACGCATTACCAAACCTTGATGAAGACCGGCGGCCTAAGAATCGCGCGAAGACCAGAGGATCTGCTTCAGGAGATCAACCGCTATCTTAATAATCCCGCGATGGATCATGCCGGCCGGGCGGAAATTGTCCGCTCTCATTGTTACCGGCTCGATGGAAAAGCCGGTGAACGCATCGGTAATTTTCTGGCGGCGCAGCTGGATTTTGTTCATCCTAAAAATTCGCCCAAACACTACCGGTCCCTCTCCGCAGTCTCTGGCGACGATCAACGTTCAGCCGCGCCGGTTTTGCCCCAATGACGCCGCCTAAACCCCCTTTTTTAAAAATTGGATCGCGGATTCTGGGAGATGGGCAAAGCGTCTTCTTGATCGCTGAAATCGGGGTCAATCACAACGGGAGCATGCAGCGCGCCAAAGAACTCATTGACATTGCGGCCGGCGCCGGGGCCGATGCCGTTAAGTTCCAAAAGCGCCACTTATCAGCAACTTATCTGGAACGCGTCATTGCGGATCCCAATAAGGAAGAGCAGGGATTTACTTATTTATTGCCGATTCTCAAGGAGTGTGAATTCGGACGCGACGATTACGCCGATCTCGTTCGTTTCGCGGCGTCAAAAAATGTGATTTTTTTATGCACTCCGTTTGATGAGCCCAGCGTGGATTTTTTAGAGCAGTTTGACTTGCCGGCTTATAAGGTGGCCTCGGCGGATATGACAAATTTCGTGCTTTTGGAAAGGCTCATCGCCGCTAAAAAACCTCTGATTCTTTCCACGGGAATGTCCGTCCTGGGAGAAATAGACGCGACGGTCAAATTTCTTGAGAAACGCCGGGCCTCCTTTATGCTTCTTCACTGCAACAGCACCTATCCGGCCCCTTTAGAGGACTTAAATCTTAGGTTTATCGAGGTTTTAAAAAAACGCTATGGAGTGCCCATCGGATATTCAGGGCATGAGCCGGTTATCGGGCCGAGTCTCGCGGCCGTCAGTTTAGGCGCCGCGGCTTTGGAACGCCATGTGACGCTGGATCGGGGCATGGAAGGCCCTGATCATGCGGCGAGCCTGGAGCCTCATGATTTAAGGCTTCTGATCAAATGCGTCCGTGATGTTGAGAAGGCCATGGGGCGGCCCGTTAAAATTTTTAATCGAGGCGAAATTTTAAATCGAGAGGTTCTTGGAAAAAGTTTGGTAGCCGCGTCAGCGCTAGCCAAAGGAGCGATGATCGGCCGCCATCAGGTGACGGCCAAGAGTCCGGGGAAAGGACTTTCCCCTCAATGCCTTTACGATCTTGTGGGGCGACGCTCAACCAGGGATATGAATAGGGACGACGTTTTTTTTGAAAGTGATCTGGGCCGTTCACCTGTCCGGCTAAAAATTCCAAATTTGAAATCGCATTGGGGCCTAAAGAGCCGGTTTGCCGAATTGGATTTTGCGGAGACTTTTAGGTCTCCTGTGGTTGAGTTTCATATGTCGGATAAAGACTTGGAATTTTCATGGGACACCGGCCGGAAATTTGATCAGGCGCTCGTGGTGCATGCGCCGGAATATATGGGACGGCGTCTGGTTGATTTGTCCAACCAGGACCATGATTTAAGATCGCGCGCCGTTGCGACGATTCAAAAGACCATAGATATCACAAGGGTGGCGGCCAAAAGCTTTAAGGGGATGCCTAAAGTTGTCATTCATGTCGGCGGCATGGACCTTGAGCCTAAGAATAACCGCGAGATATTGCTTGATGCCGCGGCCGAATCTTTCCGGCGGCTTGATTCTCAAGGGGTGGCGCTATTACCGGAAAATTTGCCGCCCCAGCCTTGGTATTTTTCAGGACAATGGTATCAAAACGTTTTTTGTTCCTCGAAGGATATGGTTTATTTTTGCCGCCAAATGGGGCTTAAGATGACGTTTGACTTTTCTCACGCGCAACTCTTTTGCAATGCGACCGGCGAATCACTGGATGCCTACGCTAAGGAAGTGTCGCCCTTCGTTTCGCATTTGCATGTAGCCGACGGCGCCGGAGTTCAAGGTGAAGGTTTGCAAATCGGCGACGGCGAAATTGATTTTGAGCGCATTTTTGCCTCCTTGGGAGCTCCTCGGTGGAGCTGGGTTCCGGAAATTTGGCGGGGGCATCAGTTAGGCTATCGCGGCTTTATCGTTGCTTTGCAGCGTCTCTCAAAAATAAAAAAATTGAGAAATCCGCTGCGTCAAGAGAAGCGAGGCGCGCCATGAAAACGCTGGTCACGGGAGCCGCCGGATTCCTAGGGTTTCACTTGAGCCGGCGATTGTTGGAATTGGGTCATGAAGTGACCATGATTGATGACTGTTCGCGCGGCCGGGACGATGGATTTATGCGGGACCTTGCCCAAAAGCCCAACGCTAAGTTTTTAAAAATTGATCTGGCCGAGGAGCGCCACTACAAAAATCTTGAAGGCGGCTATGATGCCGTTTTTCATTTGGCTGCGATCAATGGCACAAAAAATTTTTATGAGAGGCCCAAAGACGTGCTGCGCGTTGACCTCTTGGCCACGATCCACCTTCTTGATTGGTTTGCGGCCAAGGGGAATAAACTTTTTCTTTTCGCGTCAACCGCTGAAACTTACGCCGGCGCTGCGGTTGCGATTCCAACGCCCGAGGAGGTCATGCTCGTGGTCTCCGATCCCTTCAATCCCCGATGGTCTTACGGGGGCAGTAAAATTGCGGGCGAGCTCTTAACCATCAACTACTCCAGGCAGCATAGATTTCCCTTTGTTGTCCTGCGTTACAACAATATATATGGTCCGCGGGCCGGCTACGATCATGTGATCCCGGCGTTTATCATGCGCCTCTTGCAACGGCAGGATCCCTTTAAAATTTACGGCGCTGACTGCACAAGGACTTTCTGTTATGTTGACGATGCCGTTCAAGCCACAATTTTAGCGGCTACCCAAGAGGCGGCTCGGGGTTTGATCATGCATGTGGGCAGTGATTTGGACGGCGAGATGACGATGCGTGATTTGGCCAAAAAAATGTTCACTCTGTTTGAATATTCCCCCCGCATTGAAGAACTTCCCCCGCCCAAAGGCAGCCCCTTGCGACGCCGGCCCATGCTCGAAAAACTTTATCGCAATCTTCAATTTAAGCCGGCCATCCGATTGGAAGAAGGATTGCGTCGAACTTTTGAATGGTATCAAAAGCATGGCCGAAACCAATCAGCCGTTTGAACTATTAGGAATTATCCCGGCGCGCGGCGGATCAAAATCAATTCCGCTAAAAAACATCAGGCTCCTGGCCGGCAAACCATTAATCGCCCATACCATCGAAGCGGCGAAGGCGTCATCGTTATTGACAAGGGTGATCGTCTCCACCGATCATCCGGAAATTGCGCGCGTGAGCAAAGAGTGGGGCGGCGAGGTTCCTTTCATGCGCCCCGATGAGTTGGCCGGTGATTTTATCGAGGATTGGCCTGTTTTCGACCATGCCCTGCGATGGCTTCAGGATCAAGAAGGCTATAGCCCTGAAGCGGTGCTTCGACTGCCGCCCACATCGCCCTTGCGCCGAAGTCATCACATTGATGAGGCGATACGATTGCTCCAGAGCCACCCAGAAGCTGATTCGGTTCGTTCCGTGTGCGAGGCGCCGAAGCATCCTCTTAAAATGTGGCGCATTGACCGCGGGCGATTGGAGCCTTTTGTTGATCCGAAGCATTCGGGAATTCAAGAGGCCTATAATAAGCCCCGCCAAAAACTCCCGGCGGCGTATATTCAAAACGGCGCCGTTGAGGTGATACGCGCCTCAACAGTTTTGAAAAAAAAATCCATGAGCGGCGATATTATTTTAGCTTACGAAATGAAGCCGGAAGAATCGGTTAATATTGATTCCTTGATGGATTTTGAATGGGCGGAATTCTTGGTCAAAAAGAGAGTTCCTTGAAACAAGAGGCGCAAGCCGGGCTCGCCGCCATGGCGCCGCTGATTCGGCAGATGAATGAGTTTGTTCTTGAGAAATCCTCACGGTCGCGCCGCATAGGAG
>JACQPE010000148.1 GCA_016207685.1 Elusimicrobiota bacterium
TGGTAGAATGCGTCCTTGCCAAGGACGAGACGACGGTTCGATTCCGTTCACCCGCTCCAAATTTTGAACAATAACGATTTTGTTGAAAAAAAGTCCCCCGGGAACCTTCATCGCCTCGCCCAAAGCCTGTCTTGCTTTGGATCAAAATGACGGCCCTGATCATGCTGGCTATCCCCATCGTTTACATCGCCTCCATGATCATTTCCTCATGGCTGACCCAACCACCCCAAGACATTCCGGTTCATTTTGTCCAAACGTCCGACGGCTGGGAACTTCCCATCTATGAGTTTCCAGGCCCCAAAACCAAAGAGGTTGTCTACTTGCAACACGGACTGGGCGGCCACAGCGTTATTTTTGACCTTTACCCCCACGGGCCGAGCATGGCGCGCTGGCTGGCCGCTCAAGGCTACCATGTTTTTGCGGGCAACTTGCGCGGCCGGCCGCTATCCCGGGCGCCCCAAGGAACGCCGCCCGCGTCTTGGCGGTATTCGGATTATCTTCTGCGTGACGCGCCCGCCATCGCCCGGTTTATCCATAAAAAAACCGGAAAAAAATTCCACTGGGTGGGCTTAAGCATGGGTGGCGTCATTGGCTTGCCTTTGGCCGCCAGGGAGGGCCGCGAACATTTCGCCTCGCTCGTCACTTTGGGCTCCGCGCTCCACTACGGCGTCGGCGGCAGCGGATTTTCCAAACTCCATGAAAAACGTGAACAACTTCTAAAGCTCAAAGAGCTCCCATCCAAAAAAATCCAGGCATGGCTCGGCCCAGCCGTGGCGCTCGGCCTTGTGCCCAATAGTTTTCTCTACAATCGCCGCAATCTCACCACTGGTTCCGTGCTGATGCTGGCAGAACACAATTTCGTCAACGTCACCCTCGCTGAACTCGAGGAGCTCGGAACAACATTTTTGGGACCCGGCATTAGGGCCCATGACCTCAACGACGCCCTGCTCCTCGATATCGCCTCAAAGATCCCCATTCCCTGGTTAAGCGTCGCCGGAACCATGGATGAACAGAGTCCTTGCGCCACGATTAATTACACATTCGAGCGAATTTCAGCGCCGCGCAAAGAATGGTTTCTAGCCGGACGCGAACGCGGCCACCAAGAAGACTACGGTCACATGGATTTAGTCTGCGGTAAGAACGCCCAAACCGAAGTCTGGCCCGCCATCGTCAAATTCATAGATGAGAACCGCGTTTCAATAAAATAATAATCTCCGCGCCAAAGGCTCAGGGGTTTTTTATTAAGGGGTTTAGGCTTGAAAGGCGCGCAAAACGCGCCGTTTCATAATGGATTCGAGGCGCTCGCGGCGGGGACGCTCTTGAATGTAAAACTCGCGAATTTTTTCTTTGGCTAAAGCGCCCAGGGAACCCGCGGGCGTCGGAAGGTTTTCAAAATCCAATTTTTTGACTAAAACTTCGTTGTAAATAATGTCAATCTCCTGGACCGGCGAATAAATGCCGGCTGCGGCCATCAGGGCGCCGCGAATCTGAAAATTCGGCCAAGGCGCGCCCGGCATCTTAAAGAGGCGCAAGGTGTCGTAAAGCAAAGCCAAACGATCCGGCTTGTTCCATAGGTGCGCCCGCGTCACGCTCAAAAAAGCTCCATGGTGATAGCCCTCATCCTGCGCGATGGGCCTGTAATAATCCACCATAAAGAGATCAAGGGGGCGTCGCTTTTCCTCCTCGCTCAAACGGTTTTGCGGGTCAAGTCGGGGAATTTCTCCGGTCATGTATCGAATCCCTTGCTGATAAGTCCACTGGGTCAAGAGCTCCTGGCAGGTCGCGTAAAAAAGAGCTTCCATGGGGCCGCTGTAATAACCCAATTGATTCTTGAACTCCGTCAAATTAATTTTCTTTTGCTCCAGAGAAAAATCCGATGGCAAATCATCTTGAATGCTCATGGTGTAAACGGTGCCAATTTCATGGTCAAACTCATCCGCGATCCAATACTTGACAAAAGGCGTCATGCTCGGCAAATGAAGCCCTTGGTTATGGTGCGCGTCTAATTCGCGGACAAAAAAGACAAGCCCCGATTCCGTGCTCGCGATAATCTGCTTGACAGCCGCTGCCGCCGGGTCCTGGACCGGACGAAAACCGTATTTTTGAGTCCAATGCGCGATTTCTTCCGGCGTGAACGAATGATTAACGCCCTCGCGATTTTTGATCTCGAGAAAAGCCTTAACGCCGTCATCATCGCGGCCCTCGCACGCCATGTGCCACTTACGCCGCTCGGCCGTGGTCTGCCAGCCCCATTGGCCGCGAGAACTCTCCTCCTGACGAATACGCGCCTTCTCCAACTGCCGGTCCACCAAGTCCGTTAACTCGGTATCTAAAAACGAAAGCTCTTGAGGATAATGAATTAAGGAAGCTTCCTGACCGGGGGTGGACAACGGAGACGCTGCCGCCGGTGACAATAATCTTTCAGCCTCTAAAGCTGGCACTGATATTAGTTTAGCATTTTAAGATTAGTCAACAAAAAAATTTTCAACAAGCCACAATAGAGAAATATAAATCTGGGTCTTCCATTCACCATTCGTCACCGGTCATCCGTAATTTTCTTAGCGGGTGATGGGAATCCTCCTCCCCTGTCGCTTTGCTCCTCCTCCGGAGCCGGCCAGTCGCGCTTCATCTGCCACTGGCAGCGCGCGACTTGGCTTCGATTCCCAGCCTGCAGGTCCTTTCTGGGTCTTCCATTCACCATTCGTCACCGGTCATCCGTAATTTTCTTAGCGGGTGATGGGAATCGAACCCACGTATCCAGCTTGGAAGGCTAGCATTCTGCCATTGAATTACACCCGCAGATTCAGGATATAGGAGTTAGGAGACCGGGGTCAGTAAACAAATCAAGGCGCTCCTTATCCTTTTTCTAGGACCCATTTTACCATTGAATGATATCCGCGGAGTCAAAAGGCGCATCAAAAAATTCCAAAAAAATCTTAATCAAATCAAAACTGTTTCACCCAACCACACCTAACCCCAATGCCGTTCACTTAAAGCCCCCCTGTCTGCCATTGCGAGCCCTGGGGGGAAGCAATCCCATCAAAAGAATGGCCTTTTATAAGGCTTACCGCGGCTCCTGCGGAGCCTCGCAATGACCCAGGGGGTCAGATTGCCGCGGGCGCTTTGCGCCCTCGCAATGACTAAAGAAAGGCCCGCGCCGTCAGCAGAGCGCTTCATCTCTTCTTCACGCGAACCAACTTAAACGAAACCGATTGCCGGCGCTGCCGGTTGGAAAAAGACCGCGCCTCGCCGCGAGTGTGCGACTTTTTGCTCGATTCCCTCAAGGACCCGCCATTAAAAACCTTGCGGCTTCTCGATTTGCTCACTCTTTACGATTTTATCCAATATGCCGGGGATGAGCCCTTCCAAGCAACAGGACCCAATAACAACGATGATCGCGGGCGACGCCGGCACCTGGCCACGGAACTTGCTTCAAGCCTCAAAAATGAGGCGCCACCCGAAAGCCGCCTCTATGCCTACGCCTACAAATTTAAAAAAATGGTGAAA
>JACQPE010000132.1 GCA_016207685.1 Elusimicrobiota bacterium
GCTGTCAAGCACCCCGCGGGCGATGTTGGCCACATGCGAATCAAAACCCAAAAAATTAATTATTTCCGAAATGGGATAGGGAAAAAAGACGATAACCTTTCCCGCCAAGAATAAGGCGAATCCGGTCACCCAACTCACCAAATAGGCGATCACCTGGTTTTTCGTCATGCTCGACGCGGAAACGCCGATCGCGGAGAGGGCCGCCACAAGAAAAAAATTCCCCATGTACGCCCCTATCGCGGCTCCCCAATCGGGTTCTCCCAAAAACTCCAGCACCAAGGGATAAATTCCCGTTAAGGCGAGCGCCGTGGCGACAAGCCCCAGGGAGGCTAAAAATTTTCCAAACACGATCTGCCATGTGGGCAGAGGAAGCGTGGCCAAAATCTCAAAGGTCCCCGTTTTCAACTCATCGGAAAAAGAGCGCATGGTCACGGCCGGCACCAAAAAAATCAAGATGAGCGGCACCAAATCCATAAACTCCGTCAGGCTCGCCTGGCCGATGACAAATAACGGCTGGGAAAAGAAATACCCAGTCACGAGCAGATAAATTACAAAAAGCACATAAGCCATCGGCGAATGAAGCATTTCGAACAAATCCCGGCGGGCGATGACCCAGAACCCCCAGGGAGAAGTTGCGAATTGCGAGTTGCGAGTTGCTAAAGAAAAAATTTTTTTGTTTCCCACCACCGCATCCTGCCTCCTGCCGTCCGCAGCCTGATTTTCATTGGGCGAGTTCATGGAAGATTTCCTCTAGGGATTTTTTTTCGGCTTTAAGCTCCACGAGCGGTAATTTTTTGGCGGCGGCGAATTCAAAAATTTGCCGGCGGATGTCTTTGGTCGCGCGCACGCGGTAAAGGGTTTCGCTCTCTGGATACGGGCCGCCGCCCCCCGGACCTTCCAGGCTGACAACGCCGTCTAGTTTAGCCAGCGCCGATTCTCCATTGGCCAGCGCCCGCTCAAAACTAACGCTGATGACATACTCTTCGGACGCCGACAATTCGGCCAAAGGCTTATCTGCCACCAGGCGGCCATGATGAATAATGAGAACTCGGTCGCAAATGGCCTGGACCTCGGTCAAAATATGTGTCGAGAGCAAAATAGTTTTTTCTTTTTTCAAACTCGTGATGAGCTGGCGCACTTCTTTGGCTTGGATTGGATCAAGGCCGCTCGTGGGCTCATCCAATAGCAAAATGGCAGGGTCATGCAAAATGGCGGCCCCTAAACCCACGCGCTGGCGGTAACCCTTGGAGAGCTCGCCGATTTCTTGACCGATCACGCCTCCTAGGCCGCAAGCTGGGAGCACTTCCTTTAATCGCCGGCGGCAATCAGCCGTTGATCCCAGGCCGCGAGCCTGCCATAAAAAAGAAAAGTATTCGCTCACTTCAAGCTGCTCGTAAAGAGGATTGTTTTCCGGCAAGTAGCCGATCAAACGGCGGATGTCCATCGGATTTTTTACGCTATCGCAGCCCATGAGCTTGATGCTGCCGGAGTTGGCCGGCAAAAAGCCGGCCATCATTCGAAAGGTGGTTGTTTTCCCCGCGCCATTGGGGCCCAAAAATCCGGCGATTTCTCCTTTCTCAATGGAGAAACTCACCCCGTCAACGGCCCAAACAGGACCGTAGCATTTGCGTAAATTTTGAACCTCTATCATAGACTTAAATGTAGAAATTGTAAGCTAGTTATATATAACAAAAGCTAAAAAATTAAATCAAGGGGCCCTGGGTCTTGATACACCTCAAATAAATTATGGAGCGACCCAATCCCAATACTCATGAAAATCGCCATTGCCCAAATTAACGCTACCATTGGGGACGTTGCCGGAAATGCTCAAAAAATCAGCCGCGCTATTGATGAGGCCGTCAAGTCAGGCGCCGGGCTTCTTTTGGCGCCGGAGCTGGCGCTCCTCGGGTATCCTCCACGCGATTTGCTTTTACGCCCGGGTCTTATCACGGCTCAAGGGAAAGCGATCAACCGCCTCGCCCGCCAATGCCAAAAATTAGCGCTTTACATCGGCTGGGCCAAACCCCGGAGCGATCCTGGCAAAAGCTTGGCCAATTGCGCGAGCCTTCTCTACCAAGGCCGCGTTTTGGCCACGCATCAAAAAATTTTACTGCCCTATTATGATGTGTTTGATGAAGGCCGCTATTTTGAACCCGGCCGTAAATTCACCTTCTGCCGGTTTAAGGGATTGCGGCTGGCTCTTTCCATTTGCGAAGACATTTGGAACGATAAAAACATTAATGAACCCCGCCCCTACCGCCACGATCCCCTCGATATCCTGAGCCAACGCAAAAGCGATCTGCTATTAAACATTTCGGCATCCCCTTTTTGGCGAGGCAAACCCCGGGAACGCGCGCGACGTCTTCAGCTCATTGCCCGGCATTACCAAACCCACATTGCCTATGCCAATTTTGTGGGCGGCAATGACGATATTATTTTTGACGGCGGAAGTTCTCTTTGGAATCCTCAAGGAAATCGCTTGGCTCAAGCCAAACGATTTGAAAAAGATTTAGTGCTAGCCGACATTGATGCAGCCAGCCACAAGATTTCCGCCCCGCCCAGCGCCAACAGCGAGGAGGCCGACCTTTATGACGCGCTCGTTTTAGGCACGCGGGATTACTTTTCCAAATGCGGATTTTCCCAAGGGGTTCTGGGCCTTTCGGGCGGTATTGATTCCGCGCT
This sequence comes from Elusimicrobiota bacterium, assembly GCA_016207685.1. GTDB lineage: Bacteria > Elusimicrobiota > Elusimicrobia > JACQPE01 > JACQPE01 > JACQPE01. The sequence goes on from JACQPE010000132.1 coordinate 2,683, forward strand.
GGTGGCCACGATCGCCGCCGACGCGCTGGGGTCCGATAAAATTCTAGGCGTGGCGCTGCCGAGCCGTTATTCGTCCCGGAACAGCCTCGAAGATGCCGCAGCCTTGGCTCAAAATTTAGGCATTGCTTACAAGGTGATTTCTATTGAGCCGGTTTTTAAAGCTTATCTCGGTATCTTCGGTCAAATTTTCAAAGGGCTCCATCCTAATATCACGGAAGAAAACATCCAAGCGCGCATTCGTGGCGCCATCATCATGGCAATCTCCAACAAATGGGGGCATCTCGCCCTGGCCACAGGCAACAAATCGGAACTGGCCATGGGCTATTGCACGCTTTACGGCGACTTAAACGGCGGGTTGGCCCCAATCTCCGATCTACCAAAAACTTGGGTTTACCGGATCGCCCGATGGAGAAATACCCAAGGCGTGGTCATTCCGGAGCGCACGCTAACCAAAGCCCCGTCCGCGGAATTGCGCCCCAATCAAACCGATCAAGACACACTGCCGCCCTATGATTTGCTCGACTCAATTTTGGAAGACTATATCGTCAACGGCGTTGATGTCGAAAAGCTGGCCCGCCAATTTCCCCCTGAAATAGCCCGGCGCGTCGCGCGCGCCGTTGATGCCAATGAATTCAAACGCCGCCAAGCTCCGCTGGGGCTCAAAGTGACCGGCAAAGCCTTCGGCACAGGCCGGCGCATGCCCATCGCGTGTAAAATTTCTATCTAAATCTGAACTATACCGAGGAACTAGGGTCGTGGGCGGCTCCCTCTTTCGCGGGTATTTGATCATTCCAATAGTTAAACCGCCGAACGGCGTTATTGGATCTGAACAAATCAATGATCGCGCCGATGCCGCTAATAACACCCAAGCCGGCGCCCCCAAAAAGTCCGGCCGCGAGCAGCGAGCTCCCGGCGGTTACGGGATTTAAAAAAGACAGGATCGATACAACGCCCAGGCCAAGACCAATGACGGCCTGGAGAACCAGCGTCGAGGCCGGATATTCTTGGGAATCGGAACCCAAAGTCATCAAAAGCGCCAGAGCGCCGATTCCGGATAAAGCGCCGGTGGCATACCCGCCGATCGTCAACAACAAGGGCGAATATTGGGCCAATAACGAAAGCCCTCCGGACACGGCGCTGATGCCGCTGGAAATAAGCGTATTTTTTCTCTCTTTCACATGCCAAGAATGATACTGTTGAGCCAGGAGATAATTCTCCATGGCTTTTTCTTGGGCATGCTCAATTTCATGGGGCGACGGGGCATGATTAGAGGAATGTCCGGCATCGTGACCAACGGCAACGGGCGCCACGGGCGCGTCCTGGCTTCCCCGGCCTTGAGAGCCATCAAAAATAGCGTGAATCGCCTGCGCTTCCTCCTTGGGTGACTCACAATAGCCGTCACGCAACGCGAGGCTCAATGAGAACAAATTCCACGACAGGATCGTCAATAAGATTTTCATCGCTTGCCCCCTCAAGGTTCTATCGCTCATATTTATTAATCATAGGGCGGCGATTAATTACCAAACAGAGACTTTAGGCCTTGTGTTGATAGGACTAAAGTCCTATACAAATTTTAGGACCTGTTGCCTGCCACGCGCGCGACAATGACAAAAGTTCATTTCACGCCGGCGGGAACATGTGCGGCTATGGAGAGCAGTAAAAATCCTTGATCAGAATTTGCCACTGGCATATGGAAATGAAGGGGGATAAGATATGACAAGGTGGTTAGATATGAAAAAAAATAGTATCGCGATGACGACATGTGCGGTTGGAATACTTTTTGTCACGGAGCGTTTTTTTCCTAGTGACCGCTTATTGCACGCCCAAAATTTGGAGAATGACAGCGGCGCGAATCAAGAAATGGATACCGATGAAACTGATCGCGTAATCGCCGCGGAAAAGGAAGCGGCCCAAAATTGGAGTGAAGATATTAAAGGCGCGCTTGATGATTTTCGTGATTGGCGTGATGAAAACAGCGGCGATGAAAATTGGAGAAGATTAATGGAAGAAACCGGCCAATTGGGAAACATTGGATTTTTGGCCGATGACTCTCCTGATCAAAAAAGCGATTTGGAGGGGGCATGTATTTGGCTTGACTCGGTGATCCTCGGCTACGAAGAATTTGAGCCGGCCGTGGTCAATGCCAGAATCTACCTTAAAAAATCACTGGCCGAGTTGGCTAGAATCTCTCAAAAATTGGCCTCCGTTCAAATTTTTGCCAGGAGAACCCGAACGCAGCAGGCGGCTGATATTTCCTCTCTGGAAGTTCGAGCGCGCGAGGAAGACGCAGCCTTTAACGTATCGCTCGGAGAAGAGAAAACTTTTGTGACTTTAAGGCAAGACGCCGTAGTTTTTTTGGGCCGAATGAAGGAGCAAACGCAAAATATCATCGGTGACATTAATGAGCAAGCCGGTCCCCGGCTCAACGCTTGGCAAAAAACTCATTCGGCTGAAATCAGCCCTGATGGCATTTATCGCTGAACGCGCAGGTTGCAAAATGAGGACCGCTCAACCCGCCTGAAATTTTATTGCCGGGGAGAATATTTTTTTCAGGCCGCCGGGCGGGCGGCGATGGCAAAATGATCAAAATAGGAGCGGAGATCTTCAAAACGACTTCCATATTCGTGGCCGCCGAAATACGCGTCGCAGACGATCTCCCGGGCACGGGCGATTTCTTTGAGCCGCCGGGCTTTTTGCCAGCGCGGATCGGCCAATGTCAAATCAAACAATTCCAAGGCGCGATAAAAGGCTCCTTCAAAAAGTTTCCGCTCTTTCCCCTCCCAACGATACGCGCGGCTGATTTCACTGCCGATATTGCCCATTTGTTCGGCCAGGGACATTTGATGCCAGCGGCCTTGCGCGAGAGACGCGTGCTGATAACCCATGGTCTATGAAGCGATCAATCGGGCCACAATATTGCGTATTTGGCCGCGCAACACAGGGTCATCCACCCCGCGCGAGCGGTTGCCTTGGGAAGGCCGCAGGTTGATCATGGAATCAAATTCAATCCACTCATCCGAAGATATGTCCGGATAAAGATTGATCCCCCAAAGAAATTTCTGCTTGGAGCCCTGCTCTAAAAGCGCGCGCTCTGCGTCGGCATGAAGCTCGCCGCCTAAGGCCATTATTTTTTTGTCAACATCCACAACGGCCTTGATCAAGTCTCCCAAGCGGCCGGAAGGCCATTGACTCAATTGTTCCCTTGTGATGGGCTGCGCCACGATCGTGATATTTTCGAAATCAGGCGTCATTGGTTATTTATACCGTCATGAGGCGCCGTGGCACTTTTTGAATTTTTTGCCGCTGCCGCAGTGGCAGGGATCGTTGCGGCCGATTTGAGGACCGTGATGAACAATGGGCGCTGTTTTGGGAACATCGGGCGCGTCCGTTCGGGAGGCAGGTTTTTCAAGCTCATCTTTGTGGTCCAGAAGCCATTTCTTCAGCTGTTCTTCATTGCGAACGTCAACGCCCTCGGCTTGCATGCGTTGATAGAGCGCCGTCATTTGTTGGCGGATTTTAGGGTTTCGCAGCATCTTAAAAGCCTCCTTGCGATCCCCCTTAAACGCTTTAAAAGCGTCAAGCGGCGAGGATTTTTCTTGGCCCAGAACTGCCGGTTCGCTTTCTTTTTTTCCGATTATTTTTTTCCAAATCTCTTTAAGCATGTTCCAAAGCCGCCTGCTCTTTTTTTTCTTGTTGCCGGGAGGGGACGACTGCTGAATGCCCCGCTGTTGAAGCGGTGGTCAAATCCTGAAGGGCCCAAGCCTGGGGCGCGGTTTCGAGCCGCCGCTCCAGAATTTGGAGCACCGCCTCCAGCGAGCGCGGGGTGGAAACTAAAGGAATTCCCTCATGTAAAGCTTGCCGGCGGATAGCATAGCCGTCGGCCTTGGCTTGGGCTTGATGGGAAGGCGTATTGACGACCAATGCCACATCCCTGTTGCTGATGACATCCGCCACGTGAGGCCGGCCTTCGCTTATTTTAAAAACCTCCCACGCATCAATGCCCGCGTGATCCCGAAAATAGCGCGCCGTATGTTTCGTCGCCACAATTTTATAACCCAAGCGGTGAAACCGTTTGGCGAGCGGTGTAAATTTGGCTTTGTCTTCGGATTTCAGAGAAAACAAAATTTTTTCCCCAGGTTTAGGCAATGGACGATTTGCCGCTTCTTGTGCTTTCAGCAAGGCTTCCTGAAATGTCGGTCCGAATGCCATGATTTCTCCTGTTGAGCGCATCTCGGGACCCGTAAGAATATCCGCGCCTAAAAAACGTTCCCAAGAAAAAATTGGCGTCTTAATGGCAAAATAGGGCGGTTTTTTCAACAAATTTTGCTTATAGGGTTTCAGCAAATTCACCAAAGAGCGCCCTAAACAGGCCTTGGCCGCGATTTTTGCCCAAGGAACCCCGCTCGCCTTGCTGATAAAAGGCACGGTGCGGCTGGCGCGCGGGTTGGCCTCAATGACATAAATATGACCTTGGCCCAAGGCAAATTGGATGTTGAGAAGCCCGCAAACTTTAAGACCGCGGGCGATGAGCAAGGCGATTTTTTCAATGTGACGCGTCGTCTCGTGTTTGACCGTGACGGGCGGCCAAACACAACTGGAATCCCCCGAATGAATACCCGCTTCCTCAATGTGCTCCATGATGCCGCAAATGGCGAAATTTTTTCCGTCGCCTGCGACGTCCACATCGAGCTCAACGGCGTCCTCTAAAAATTGATCAATATAAATTTCTTGCTTGCCGGGAGCGTTCCGCGATAGCGCGAGGAGGTGCTCCTCTAATTTTGCGGCGTCATAAAATATTTTAACTCCCCGCCCGCCCAAGACATAAGAAGGCCGGACCAAAACAGGAAATCCAAAAGTTCGGTGGATTTTTTTCATCAAGCGTTTAACCTCGCTGCGGTTTTTCAAAACAATCCACTTGGGGTGCAGAATACGATGATTTTCTAAAAAACGCCCAAATTGACGGCGGTCCTCGGCCGCATCAATGGACGCGACCGGGGTTCCCAAAAGTTTCTGGCGGCCCAATTCCCGTTCCAACTGGTGGCTGATATTGAGCGGCGTCTGTCCCCCAAAACCCAACAAAAGCCCGCGCAGTCCTTGACTCTCATGACGCGCGATTCGGCAAACTTCATCAACCCCCAGGGGCTCAAAATAAAGCCGGTCCACTATATTATAATCCGTGGACACAGTCTCGGGATTGGAATTAATCATGATCGCTTCAAGCCCCTCCTCGCGGATGGCTTCCACCGCATGGACGCAAACATAATCAAATTCAATCCCTTGACCAATGCGATTAGGCCCCGAACCCAATACGATCACCTTGTCACGTTTAGTCATTAAATTTTCGTCGTTTATCCCCCCCGACCCCTCTTCTTGATATTTTCCAACGGTCGAATAAAAATACGGCGTTTGAGCCTCGAATTCGGCGGCGCATGTGTCCACTTCTCGAAAAACACCCACCAAACCCCGGCGAAGCATCTCCTCGCGAACACGCTCGGGCCCCTTTTTGATGAAGGAAGCGATTTGGGTCGTAGAAAAACCGCAGTCAATAGCGGATTGAAGTTTTTCCGGCCATTTTTTCGGATTTTGCCGCAAGCCATTTTCCAGCAAAGCCGCGCGCTCGATTTCTCTCAAAAACCACGGATCAATGCCTGTCAAGCGATTGATTTCACCCAGCGGGAACCCTTCAAGAAACGCCGTATAGATGGCCAAAAGCCGCAGGGGATTAGGTTGGCTTAAGAGCGCCGCCAATTCTTCGCCCCTGACCTGAATATCCTCCAGGCCGCTTAAATTTTCCTCAAGGCTGCGCCATCCTTTCTGCAATGCCTCCAGAAAATTTTTGCCGATGGCCATGGCTTCGCCGATGGATTTCATCTGGGAATTAAGCACATTCTGCGCTCCGGGAAATTTTTCCAAATGAAATCTCGGCGTCTTGACAACGACATAGTCCAACGTCGGCTCAAAGGAAGCGGGGGTTTTACCGGTAATGTCATTGGTGATTTCATCCAAGGTCATGCCCACGGCGAGCATGGCCGCGATTTTAGCGATCGGAAATCCGGTGGCTTTGGACGCGAGAGCCGAGGAGCGGGACACGCGGGGATTAATTTCAATCATCACGATGCGCCCTGTGTGGGGATTAACGGCAAACTGCACATTGGAGCCCCCGCAGGCAATCCCCAAGGCTTCGTAGGCTCGAAACGCCAAATCGCGCATTTTTTGGTATTCGACATCCGTGAGCGTCAGGGCAGGGCACACCGTGATGGAGTCCCCGGTATGAACGCCCATGGGATCAACATTTTCAATGGCCGCCACCACGGATTGATTGCCTTGGTGATCGCGCATCAATTCAAGCTCAAACTCTTTCCAATGACCTAGATACTCCTCAATTAAGACGCTTCGCACAGGAGAAAGCTCAAGCGCGCGCTCAAGTTCGTGCGCCAATTCCTCTTTGGTGTAGACGATGGATGAACCCAAACCGCCTAATGTGAACGAAGCGCGCAACACTAAAGGGAAACCAATCTCATGGCTCGCCACTTCAAGCCCTCGAGATAGGTCGCTCACGCAAAAACTCTTCGGGCATTCGATCCCTGCCTGCTCCATCGTCGCCTTAAAAAGTTCGCGGTTTTCGGCTTTTTTAATGGCCACGGCGCTCGCTCCGATCATGTCAACGCCATGGCGGCGCAAAACGCCTTGGGCCTCCAAATCGCAGGCCAAGTTAAGCGCCGTCTGTCCACCCAACGTGGCCAGGAGCGCCTGGGGCTTCTCTTTAATAATAACTCGTTCCAAGGAGGCCGTGGTCAAGGGTTCGATATAAGTTCGAGTAGCCACTTCGGGATCGGTCATAATTGTGGCCGGATTGGAATTAACAAGGACGATCTCGTAGTCCAAAGCGCGTAGCGCTTTAATCGCCTGCGTTCCTGAATAATCAAATTCGCAAGCCTGGCCCACGATAATGGGCCCGGAGCCGATAATAAGAATTTTTTGAATGTCACGGCGCGCCGGCATCTAACCCCCTACAATCCGAACAAAATAACCATCAAACCAACCACCACGATAGTGGCTCCGGCAATTGTGTGGGAGTGCCGCGCCAATAAGCCTTCGTGTTTCGACCAAAAGATGCCGGCTCCTTCATAAGCCAACAGTGACTGCGTCATCACCATGGCGATGGTGATGACGCAAAAAACCGCCACCGTCAATAAAACGACGCCCAAACTCTTGGTCCAGGCCAAAAAAATCAGCGGAATCATCGGCTCGCAGGGACCGAACACCATAACGGCAAAAAGCGTCCAAAACCGGCGGCTCATGCTCAATTTGGCGGCTTGAGAAAAATTATCCACGGTCAAATGTTCATGATCAACCCCATGGCGCGCGTGCTTGATCCCCCAGGCCATGTAAGCGGCGCCAAAACCAATCAGCAAATATTGCGCCATGGCGGCCCGGTCAATATCGATTTGTTGAAGATCGCTCAATCCTCTGCCCAAGGCCACGCCCACCAAACCGATCGCCAACGATGAGCTCACGTGCCCTAGCCCTGCTAAAAAAGTGACGCCCAGCAAATGTTTCCGGCTCCAATGGGAAGCCTTGCCCAAGGCCACGAAAGGAACCCAGTGATCCGGCGCCATGGCATGCAAAAAAGCCAGCCACGCCGCGCTCGCCACAATAACATTAGTTGCCGTGTCCCGCATAAGTTTTCATTAGTTGTTGAAAATGGCTGAAAAGCCCTTTGGCTTCCCAGGGCCCCGGCGATGATTCAGGGTGAAATTGCGCGGCCGCCAGGCCCCGCGAAACCGACTCAAAACCCTCAATCGTTTGATCATTAAGACTGATATAGGTCACTTGCGCATCTGTAGGGATGGTGTTTGGCTCCACGGCAAAGCCATGATTATGCGAACTAATCAGCGTCCTGCCGGAACTCAATTCTTTGACAGGATGATTCACGCCATGATGGCCGAATTTCATTTTATAAGTGCGCGCGCCGCAAGCTAAGGCCAAAAGTTGATGGCCCAAGCAAATCCCCAAGATCGGAGGCCGTTTGGGAACATCAAGCAAGCGGCGGATTTCATCAATCACTGAATGCAGCGCCGACGGGTCTCCCGGACCATTAGAAAGAATGATGCCGCGCGGTTCATGGGTCAATAAATCTTTGACCGTGGCATTCCATGGATAAACCACAGTGCGCGCGCCGCCGTTCTCCAACTCGCGCAGAATGTTCCATTTAGCGCCAAAATCCCAAACCGCAACCAAGGGACGCGCGCCTGGGATCGTGAAACGTGGCATGAGTCGCTTTTGAGTCCAAACCGAAGGCTCGCTTACGGAAACGCGTCCGGCCAATCCCCGGCCTTCCATCAATGGCTGCTTTTTCAGTTCTTCAACAATTTTGCCGGCTTCGGACTTCGGACCCCGTGTCGCGGCACGGGGCGGTATTTGGACTTCCGACTTCTCTATGATCGCCGCCCGCAGGGCGCCCTTGTCACGTAGGCGTAGCGTCAAGGCGCGCGTATCAATGCCGGCAATTCCAGAAATTTTTTGCCGGCGTAAATATTCGTTTAAGGACAAACGCGAACGCCAATTTGAGGGCTCTTCGGTCAACTCCCGGATAACAAATCCGGAGAGATGCGCTTTGGATGATTCTTGATCTTTAAGGGTAATGCCATAAGTCCCCACATGGGGCGTGGTCATGACCACCATCTGACCCATATAGGATGGGTCGGTCAAAATCTCTTCGTAACCAGTCATGGCCGTGTTAAACACTAACTCTCCCCAACCAAGCCAAAATTTTTTTAAATTTTTTTGTTGATCCCCCAAATACCCAAATAAATACCCAGGATAAATCGTCCCATCCTCAAGAACCAATACCCCATTTCTTAATACAGACCCCCTGCCC
>JACQPE010000133.1 GCA_016207685.1 Elusimicrobiota bacterium
CGGCTATTCTGGCTGCAGTCGAGATTTATAAAAAGGAGCGTCATGCCTCCCGTGTCGTTTTTTGGGTTCCGGCTTATTTTTGCAACGAAGCCTTGGAGCCGCTGCGGTCCCGGTGTCCCTGGCTGCATCTTAATTTTTATGACATTGAACCGGATTTAAAGCCCTGCTGGGATAGCATCAGGCCGTCTTCGGCCGAAACCACAGGGATCGTATCGCTGCTCATGATCGTGCATTTTTTTGGATTTCCCAATTCCGCCAAGGAAGCCATGGATTTTGCCCGAGAGCATGGCATGGCGCTTATTGAAGATTCGGCCCATGTGCTTGAGTGGATACCGGAAACCGGATTAGGGGATTTTGTCATTTTCAGTCCGCATAAATTATTGGCTATTCCGCAAGGCGCCTTCCTGACGTCGCGCCATCAGTCCCATCGCGCGCCGGTTAATCAATCGGTTGGGTCGCCTGGAATCGTTGATTGGCGCTGGCTGGCAAAGAGGCTGATGCAGCGATTATTGGTGGGTTTTGGTGTTTCATGGCATCAAATGAATCGGGCGGTTAACGGGAGCGTTCATTGGAATGACCATGGCAGTGGCGGTTTGGGAAATGGTGATTGCAGTGATTTTTCTTTAAAATTGCTCGATCGGGCTCGCGGATCGCTTCAAGAAATAAAGAAAATCAGGCGCCGCAACTATGAAATTTTGCTTGAACGTTTAGGAGATTTGAAATCGTGCCGCATCCTTTTTCCGGACCTGCCGCAACAGGTTTGTCCCTATGCCTTTGCGCTGTTGGCCGATGGGCCGCTGGACCGGATCGTCAGCCGTTTAAATGGCGTTGGCGTGCCAGCCAGCAGATGGCCGGATTTGGCGCCAGAAGTGATGGCTCAAGGCGGAAGTTTTGGAAGAACTATCGCCATATATGAAAAATTATTTCTTCTTCCGGTGCACCAAAGCATCTGCGAAAAACAGGCGCGTCGCATGGCTGATTTGGTTTCGAGCGCCATTGGGCCGGCATGAGCCTAGTGTTGCAGCCTTTCGTTGGGGGACAGGAGCGCTGGCTCAATTGTTGCGAATCGTTTCATGATTTGAGCCTTATTCAGACATGGGAATATGCCCAGGCCAAAGCGATTGCAGGAAATTGGCAAACAGAGCGCCTGATGTTTGAGGAAGGTGGCGAGGTCGTGGGCCTAGCGCAGGTCATGCTGCGCCGGCCGCCATTATTGCGTCAAGGGCTGGCTTGGATTAACCGGGGGCCGCTTTGGCGCCGCAGCGATGCCGAACGTTGGGAAAGGCTCCTCGCCATGGCGGTCATGTTGAAAAATTACTGGGTTATCGAGCGGGGTTTTTATTTACGGCTGGCCTTGCCTGTGGCCGCGGAAAATTTTCCAGCGGAGGATTTTTTTCGTCAAGGCTTTGGTAGCACACGGGACCCAGGATGGGTTTCTATGCGCCTTCATCTCACTGGTGAAACTCAAAAATTGCGCCAGAGCCTTGACCAGAAATGGCGCAATTGCCTCAATAAGTCCGAGCGTCAAGGCATCGAATGGAGCATTGGCCCCGATCAGGAATCTTTTGGCGTCTTTTTGGCGGAGTATGAGCGGATGTTATCTCAAAAGGGTTTTTTAACGACCATGTCACCCGAATTTTTTAAAATTTGGCGATCCCTGCAGCAACCTGGAAAGGAATTTCTTGCGGCGGTTGGTCGCCATCAAGGCGCCGTCGCCGGCGCCGTTCTTTTGGCTCGCTATGGAAACACGGTGGAGTATTTGGCGGGGGCATTCAATGAAATCGGCCGGCGTCTGAACGCCGGACATTTTTTGATTTGGCGGTCCATTGAGTGGCTCAAAACCCATGGCGTGTTGTGTTTTGATTTGGGCGGCGCGGACCCGGAGCGAACGCCGCCGGGCATTTTTCATTTTAAGGCCGGCGTCAAGGGCCAGCCTTACCGCCTGGCGCCGGAATTGGAAAGTTATGCGGGATTGATCAGCAAAGTGGTTCGTTGGCGCGTTAATCGGGCGCGGAGCGCTGGGGCCGCCGGAGCCGGAATATGATTTTTCATCGCCGCTGGGCGATGCGTTTTGGCGCGGCGGGCGCGGCGTGGGCCGCCCTGGAGTTGTTAAAAGCAGTGGGATTGCGGGGGATGCGCAGGGGAGTTCAAATTTTGCTTCTGCACCATGTTCCGCCGCGACAATACAGGGCCTTTGGGCGTTTTTTAGATTTTGTGTTTCGTCATTTCGATGTTATCGATCCTGGCCACGCCGCGCTGTTTTTTGACGGCCGGATGAAATCGAACATCCGGCCTTCGCTGTTATTTTCTTTTGATGACGGTTTTTCGTCAAATTGGCATCTGGCGCGTCAATTTCTTAATCCGCTGGGCATCAAGGCCGTTTTTTTTGTTTGCCCAGCGCTCATTGAATTGCCACCCGACGAGCAGCGGCGCGCCATCGAAGAGCGCATTTTCGACGGCCAAGAACATCGGATGGCCCACGAGGAACTGGCGTTGATGGATTTAAGACAGCTTGAAGATTTGATGAATAGTGGGCATTCCATCGGTTCACACACGCTGCGCCATGCGCGTTTGCCCCTGCTGGCGGAGGCTCAAAAGACAGAAGAGATTGTTTCTTCGGCCCAATGGCTAAAGCGCCGTTTGGGTCGCCCGGCGGACTGGTTCGCTTATCCTTTTGGCGATATTGGGAGCATTGATGGCGAATCGCTGCGACTGATCGGTGAAACCTACGCGTATTGTTGCAGCGGGGTTCGCGGCAGAAACGATGAGGGAACGAATCCCCTGGGATTGCGGCGGCAATCTCTTGATTTGGAGACACCCGGGTATTACCAGAAGTTCATTCTGGAAGGGGGTTTTGATTTTTTGTATGCCAGGCCCAGGCGCGTCTTAAATGACATGTCCATTAGGGCGAGGAAAATTTTGGTACACGGATCATGAAAATCGCCATTGATGGCTCATCATTAACTTACGGCGGCGGCAAGACCTATCTTTTGGAGTTAACGCGGGCATTGGGGGAACTTTATCCTAACGATCAATTTGAAATTTTTATCCGCCCCTCCCAGGCGGAACATTTTTGCGGCGCGACCTCCAACATTAGGCTTTGTATTTTACATCCTGTGTTTGAACAAACGTTGCCCAGGCTCTTGTGGCAACAAGCGCTCCTTCCAGTGGTTTTAAGGAAAAACAAGATTGATGTTTTTTACGCTCCCGGCAATTATGGGTTATTGTGGAGTCCTTGCCCGCAGGTCATTTGCCTGCAGAACGATCCCGATGCGCGATTTTTCGATCCATCATGGCTGCGCCGTTTTTGGTGGAAGGCCAATGCCTGGATGTTTCGCGGCAGCGCACGGAACGCCCGCTTGGTGATTGGCGTTTCCGAGAGCATGCGCCGGAAAATAGTCAAATTGGGTATGGTGGAGGAGAAAAAAATAGTCGTTGTTTATCATGGCGTGCCGCGGCATTTTTTACCGGCCGATGGAACTGATGTAAAAAGGGCCGCTGGCATTTTGGCCAGGGAGCCATTTTTGTTCTTTGTTGGAGATTTTTATCCCAATAAAAATTTATCAGTTCTATGGAAGGCGCTCGCTCAACTTTCCCGCGCATGGCCCAACCTTCGTCTTGTGATTGCCGGCCGCGTTCCAAGCGGGGCCATGAAAGACCGGCTTGATGAGAGGGCCCGGCATTTGCACATTGCCGAACGCCTTGAGTATCGCGGAACATTGGCGCCGCCGGAGCTTTTGAAATGTTATTACAGCGCTCGCGCTTTGGTATTTCCTTCCAAAGCGGAGTCGTTTGGGCTGCCTGTGATTGAGGCCATGGCCTGCGGTTTGCCTGTGGTGGCTTCTGATATTGCCGTGGTCCGCGAGATCGCTCAAGATGCCGCACTTTACTTTCATCCGGATGATGATAAAGCCCTCGCGTATCAAATTGACCTGCTCTGCCGTGACCAAGAGTTGTGGCATCAATGCTCGGTTCGTGGCCTCCGGCAGGCCCGGCATTATTCTTGGGATAATACGGCCAAAAAGATTTATGAGATTCTACGCGCGGCTGGCGACAGGACCGCGGCCATGGCGCAGCCCTCGATTATCGAAGCTTCACCGCGTGGATAAATGCCATCAATAGTTTTAAGGGACCCTGCGACGAAAGAATCGAGGATTGATTTTTGGTTTGTTTCCGGTTTGTCGCTACTGTTGGTTATTGTCGCTTTTGAATTTCGCCTCCATCGGATTAATTTGGGCCCGGTTTCTTTTTATGGGACCACCGCGCGGTTGGCGCTGGGAATTTTGTGTTTGGTTTTTTTGGGTTGGTTTTTAAGGAAAGGCGTCCGACAGGTTTTAAGAGAATACCCAAATGTCTTCTACGCGAGCTTGGGTTGGCTCTTAACCTGGATTTTGTCATCGGCTTTCAGCCGGCACCCCGGCGTCGCGTTCGAGCGTTTGGCGTTTTATACTTCTTTTTTATTTTTATTTTGGTTGGGACTGGCGCTGCTCCATCAGCGCTGGTGGCGGCATGTTCCTGCCATGATTTTTGGCTTGGCAATTCTGGAGGCGTGCCTGGGCCTGGCGGAGTATTTCATTTGGGACGTGAGGTATTTTTTGGCAAGAACATTTGTTATTTCCGGACCCGGAATGGGTATTTTTTTTGGTCCCCATGAAGGCGGCCGACTCCATTCCTGCGGCAGCTTTCAAAACCCCATTGTTTTTGGAATGGTGATGGTGATTTCTTTGATTTACGGCTGGATCGGCCAAGCAGCGATTCCCTGGGCATTGTTTATTCCGGGCGGCGCAGCGCTTGTCGCCGCAACGGTTGTTTCAGGGTCGCGCATGGTGAGCATGAGTATGCTGGCGGCGTTGATAATTAAAACGTCCGCAGACGTATTCAATCGGCGCCGGGTTTCTTTAATTGCCGGCGCAGCCGGAGTCATTATTTTAGTTGTCATGTTTATTTATCAAGCCCCTCCGAAATTGGGCGGAATTTTTTCACAGTTGCGAGCGGTATCCGGACGCGCTCAATTGAATGAATATTTTTCAGACCGCCCGGCCATTTGGCGTTCAGCATGGACCATTTGGAAGGATCATCCGGTCACAGGCGTTGGCCTGGGCGTTTATGACCGGCATTTGGCGGACTACCAAGAGTTTAAACATCTTGGGAAAGGAGGCTTTCAGCATCCTCATAATTTTATTTTGAGGTTATTATGCGAAACGGGCCTAGTGGGATTTGCGGCGTTCGTGATTTTTGCCGTTGCGTTAAGCCGGCGGATTTTACGGTCAGGATGGCTGCCCTCATGCTGGCCCATCGCTATGCTGGCTTTTTTTGAGCTTTTTGAAGAATTCATGAGAGACGCGTTTCCCTGTTTGCTTTTGGTTCTGATGGCGCTTTATGCGCTTTGGGAGGCCGAGAGGACATCAGGCATTGCTGCAAGTGGCGATCCGGAGCCATTAGAGGACTATTAACCCAAATTCCGCACTTGAGGAGACTTTGTATTGGGAAAACCGGCGTACAAAAAAGTGCGGAATTTCCGGCTGTGCCGGCAGGGGAATATTGCGCTCCGCGCAGTATTCCCCTGGGGTAATCCGGGGCGAAGCCCCTCCGAGCTCTTGCGAGGAAGATTCCGCAACTGCGGAATCTGGGGTTAATCGTCATTTTTTAAGAAAGTTTGGGCTATAATAGGATTTGCAGATTAAACACAATGGGCACTTAGAACCTGTTTAGAATTTCCTCATCGGAGCGACATTTTAGATTTTGAGCCTGATTTAGGGCGACCCGGAGCCGGCATGCTTGGACGTATGTCGGCGCGGACGCGCCCTAAAGCAGGCCAAAGGCCGAAATTGCAGCCCGAAAGGGGATATTTAGACAGGTTCTTAAGCCCAAGGGCGCTTTTTTTGTCATTGCTGGCGCCCTGGGCCCCTCCGGGGCCCGGGCCGGCACTCGAAGTTCTGTGCAGGGGGGCCTTAAGTAACCGGAATTAAAATTAAGCAAACCGGACCAGTCCAAGTTAAGAGGAGTGTTATGGAACCATATAGATCAGTCTATGAGTCTAAACGTATTTTAGTGACAGGCGGCGCCGGCGCCATTGGGAGCCATTTGGTTAATGAAATAAGCCGGTGCGGCGCCGGGGTGGTTTATGTTTTAGATGATTTATCCTCCTCTCAACTATGGAACGTGCCTTCGCTGCCCAATGTTGTGTTTATACAAGGCAGCATTTTGGATGAGGTTAAGCTCAAGCGCGTTTTTGTGGAGAAGCCCCAATACGTTTTTCATCTGGCGGCATTTTTTGCGAATCAAAATTCCGTGGATTATCCTGAACACGATTTCATGACTAACGGGCTGGGAACGCTTCGTTTACTCCAGTATTCCCAATTGGCGAAAGTTGAGCGGTTTGTTTTTGCTTCATCGGGCAGCTCTTTTTATGGGGTTGACGCCCCGATGCCGCTTAAGGAAGAGTATGTTTCTCTTCGTTTAAACACCCCTTATCAAATTACCAAGATGCTGGGGGAGCTTTACTGTAATTATTTTTACAAGCATTATGGTCTGCCCGTTGTTAAGACACGGTTTTTTAATTCTTATGGTCCTGGCGAGGCGCCTGGGCAGTATCGCAATGTGATACCTAATTTTATGTACTGGGCCTTAAAGGCCCGCGCTCTTTCCATTACGGGGACCGGTGAGGAAACCAGGGATTTTACATTCGTGGGGGATCTTATTGATGGTATTTTACGCGCGGGATATTACGGCGATGCCATTGGCGAGGAATTTAATCTCGCTTCCGGAGTGGAAACAAGAATTATTGATTTGGCCCAAATGATCAATAATATTACCGGAAACAGCTCCGGTGTGACATTTGTCTCTCAAAGGGCCTGGGATACGAAGAATCGCCGCTTGGCTTCAACGGACAAAGCCAGGAAAATTTTGGGGTATGAGCCTAGAACCAAGGTGGCCGACGGCTTGGTCGCGACGCTCCAGTGGTTCCGCCGTCACTGGGAATTCATTGAAAAATTCGCCAGTTTTGCCCCGGGAGCCTCGGCCGCGGTTCCGATTAAGACCAATGGTAGCGCGCCGGGTCAAGATATCGCAAGAATTCCGGCAGCAGCTTAGTTTTTGAGGGCTCTTTGATTTTAGATTCATAGCGCTAAAATTTTTTAGGCCTATTGTTTCAATGAAAGTCATTGTTCAAAATTACCGTCAAGGATCTCTTGGCGTTGAAGAAATTCCTATGCCCAGGGCGCGCCCTGGGTTTATCTTGGTTCAAAATCGAAGCTCGTTAATTAGCTTGGGCACGGAGCGTTCGGTGCTGGAATTCGGGCGCAAGTCTCTTTTGGGCAAGATACTGGCCCGTCCAGAGCTTATGCGCCGCGCCATCAAAAAGGCCCAGCGTGATGGTTACTGGAAAGTTTTTTTAGAGGGCCAGGAGCGCTTGGACCAAACCCGGGCCTTGGGCTATAGCAGCGCGGGCGTTGTCGTCGCCGTTGGCGAAGGCGTCGAGGGGTTTGCCGTTGGGGATCCGGTGGCTTGCATTGGGCAAGATTTCGCTTCGCACGCCGAGTATGTTTCTTTGCCGCGTCGGCTTTGCGCCAAAATACCAGACGGCGTGGGTTTTGATGAGGCTGCTTTCGGCATGGTGGCCTCAATCGCTTTACACGGAATTCATGAGGCCGAGGTGCGCCCTGGAGACCGCGTGGCCATCATCGGTTTGGGGCTGATCGGTCTTTTGGCCGTGCAAATTCTTAAGTCCTATGGGTGCGAAGTGGGCGTTGATGATGTGGACGAAGAGAAGGTTGGCAGGGCTTTGGGTTATGGCGTGAGTCGGGCAGGAGATTGTCCTTCGGGATTTTATGATCGCGTTGTGGTTTGCGCCACGACATCAAACAATCAGCCATTGCTCAAAGCCGTTGAATTGGTGCGCGCGCAAGGTGCGATTGTTTTGGTCGGCGTCGCTGATATTTCATTTGACCGGCAAAGCTTATGGGAGAAAGAAGTTAAATTTTCCGTTTCACGCGGCGGCGGATTTGGATTTGGCGATCCTGTTTATGAGTTTGAGGGGATTGATTATCCCAGGGAGCACGTCCCCTATACCCAAGAGCGCAATTTGGCCGAAATTTTACGCTTGATCAAAACAGGGTCTCTGCGTGTTTCGGATCTAATCACCCATCGGTTTTCATTTTCCCAGGCCCTTGAAGCCTATGGCTTGATTGATGGCGCGTCCATGGCCTCATCAACGCGTCCGATCGGGGTGATTCTTGAGTATCCCAGCGTGGAGTTTAAACTCCAGCAAAGTGTTCATTTGCCGCAGATCAAGAACTATGAAAAGAATGGTTTTTCCATGGCCCTGGGCCGTCAAGAAGTGCGTTTGGGCGTTATCGGAGGCGGGTTGTTCACCCGCTCCGTGCTTCTGCCTGCCAGCGCCAAGGTCGAGGGCTTGCGATTTGTGGCCATTGCCACGGCCGGCGGTCTTTCAGCTAAACATTTGGCCAAAAAATATAATTTTTCTCGAGCCACAACCGATTATCAAGAGGTATTAAATAGCCCTGATATCGATGCCGTCATTATCACCACAAGACATGGCCTTCATGCCAAAATGGTTATTGAGGCCCTGGGCGTTGGAAAATGGGTTTTTGTCGAAAAACCATTGGCCATTGCGCCGGACGATCTTGAGCTTGTCGTCAAAGCGGCCCAGGAATTTGGCCCTCGCGTCATGGTGGGTTATAACCGGCGTTATTCAAAATTAGCGAAAATTTTAGCGCAGACAGTTCGGAAATCGCCAGCCCCTATTTTAGCGCGTTTTGATATTCATGCGGGACCTTTGCCTGCCGGCCATTGGGTTTATGATCTCAAGGAAGGCGGGGGGCGTATTTTGAGCGAGGTTTGCCATTTTGTTGATTTGGCGCAGTATTTGATCGGCCAGCCCATTCGGCACGTTTCGGCGCGATCGTTGAGCCGGCCTCATGAACATGTTGAGGATCAAATCAAGACGTCCTTGCTTTTTGATGGCGGCTCCTTAGTTGACATTTCTTATCTTTCCTGGGATTCGCCGGGATTTCGCGAGAAGTATCAGGTGTGCGGGCCGGGATTTCATTTGACCATGGAGGATTTTAGGTCTCTTTCGGGGATTTGCGGCGGACGTTCCGTTCGTGAGCGTCTTTGGACCCAGGATGCGGGATATTTCGGGGAATTAAATTATTTTATTGATCGTGTCCGCGAAGGTAAAACCTTTGATCAGGAAATTTCTCAATATGCGCAGGGCCTCAAAGCTTGTTTTGAGATGAAACAATCTTTGGTGATGGCTACTTAAGACCATGCGTATTTTAATTTTGACGCACGCTTACCCGCCGGAAATTCGTTCAACATCCGTGCAAATGGCGGAGTTGGCCGAAGGCATGGTTCAACTGGGCCATCAGGTGACGGTATTGGCGCCTTTGCCGAAATATAATTTATCAGACTCATCGCAGGTCCATCCGAGTTTATTTTTTGATCGTGGAATAAAAAACGGCGTTACGGTAATTCGTATCGCAACCTTGCCTATTCATTTTGCGGGGCCTTTTGTCCGGGCTTTTGGTTACGCCTCCATTACTTTGGGATTTTTCATTTTGGGTCTTTTTCAGAAAAATGTTGATCTTGTCTTCGCCTATTCCACGCCAATGACCTTGGGTTTAACATGCGTGGCCTTGAAATGGTTCAAGAGGGTCCCCTTTGTTTTTAATGTCCAAGATTTGTTTCCACAAAATGCGATTGATTTAGGTTTGCTCAAAAATCGCGTTTTGATTGTCGGGTTACGATTTTTAGAGATATTCGCCTATCGTAGGGCGGCATTGATTACGGTGCATTCCAAGGGTAATGCCGACTATATTATCGGCCATGGAATCGAGGCGCATCGCGTCAGGGTGATGAATAATTGGGTCGATACTGAACACGTCAGGCCCCTGGGCGTTGAACTTTCGTTTCGGCAGAAGTGGGGTTTGGAAGAAAAATTTGTGGCTCTTTTTGCCGGCGTCATGGGCTATGCCCAGGACCTGGATGTTATTTTGGATGCCGCCAAGGAGATCAAAGATTTATCTTGTGTGCGTTTCCTTCTTGTTGGTGATGGGGTTGAAAAGAATCGTTTGGCGGGTAGGGTTCGGGGCGAAGGAATTGGTAATGTTATGCTTAAGCCTCTCATGGGCAATGAGGAATATCCTAAATTGTTGGCCGGCGTGGATATCGGCCTGGTGACATTGCGCGCCACCATGAAGACGCCTGTTGTGCCGTCGAAAATTTTTGGCTATTGGGCCGCGGCAAAACCCGTGGTGGCGAGTCTGAATCGAGAAAGCGACGCCAATGAAATCATCGGCCGCAGCGGCGCCGGGTTTGTTTTACCTGCCGGGAACGCCGTGGAATTGGCGGATAAAATTCGCTATTTGGCCGGTCATCCTGATGCGGTCGAACGCATGGGACTTCAGGGGCGCCGCTATGTTGAGGACCATTTTTCAAAAAAGGTCTGCTTGAATTTGTATTCGAAGTTTTTTGACGAGATTAATCCGGCAACTGCCGCCAAACGGGCCAAGGAAACTCAGGGAACAACCGTTGGCCATCATTCTGATCGCGCTCCTAGTTTAGCGACTGCCATTCAAGGTAAGGATTTTTAAAATGATTTCAAGTTTTGCATTCTCCGGTTTGCTGGCGGCTTTTATATCCGGGTCGCTGGCCTTGACCCTTAAACGATTGGCGCAAATCTTGGGCCTTGTTTCTATAGTAAAAGGTGATCGCTGGCGGACCGAGCCCATTCCTCTTTTAGGCGGCATTGCGGTGTTTCTGGGGACATTGGCAGGATATTTGCTGCCGCATTGGCTGGCCCCGTCTTCGGCAATACCGGATCCCCATTCATGGGCCATGACGGCCGTGGTTTTGGGCGGCAGCGCCGCTGCGCTCGCCATCGGGCTCATTGACGATAAGATTCATTTATTGCCGCACACGAAGCTCATGTGGCAGATTTTTTTAGGAATTGCCGCGGTGGGATTGGGACTTCGATTTCGCGTGAGCGGCTGGGCATTGGCCGACAGCGCGTTATCGGTTTTATGGTTGGTGACGACCATGAACGCGGTTAATCTTATTGATAACATGGACGGCTTAGCCGCCGGCGTGGCTTCCATCGCCTCGATTTCGGTCATGACCGCGATGATGGCGTCGCAGCAGCCGCTCCCCGTGGCCCTGTTGGCGGCGTTTTCAGGCGGATGTTTAGGTTTTTTGATACATAATTTTCCTCCGGCGAAGATATTTTTGGGTGATGCGGGCAGCCTGTGGATTGGATTTTTTTTGGGTTCCGTGACCATGATTCAGACCAACGGAGAGGCGCGAGGCCTCGCGGGATCGTTGATATTGCCGGCTTTATTTTTGTTGCTCCCGATATTTGACATGGCGTTCGTGAGCTTAAATCGGATTTTGCATAATAGGTCTCCTTTTACCGGAGGCCGCGACCATACATCCCACCGGCTTATTGTGGCCGGACTTTCCGAGCGCAAGGCGCTCATGGTATTTTATTTGCTTTCCGCTTCCGGCGGACTTTTATCCGTGGTCTCGCTGAAAGATTTTTCAGTTTTGTGGTTGATGGGATTGTTGCTGGTTTTGGTTTGTGGTCTTCTGGCGGCGTATTTGAGTCAAATTCGCGTTTATGGGGATATGGATTTTGTTCAGGAATCCACGAGGCCGCATTTTAGCGTCCCGCGTTTCATTCCGCACAAACGGCAAATAATCGGTTTGTTATTGGACTTCAATCTCATTGTGATTGCCTATTTTGTTAGTTATCTATTGCGGTTTGAGGAACATTTTTTTGATTATTGGGAAATTTTTGTCAAGTCGCTGCCGGTAGTTTTGCCGTTGCAGATGACTTCTTTGTGGTGGGGCGGCGTTTATCGGAGTTCTTTTCGCCATAGCTCCATATGGGATATTGTCACGATCGTCAAAAGCGTCACTTTGGGCAGCGTATTATCGGCGCTGGCCGTTCTTTTCATTTGGAGATTCGAGTCGTTTTCACGTTCTGTTTTTATTGTTGATTGCATTTTGCTCATAGCCATGATTTGTTCGTTCCGTTTGGCTTTCAGGCTATTGGACCAGGTGTTTTGGGGGCAGCGTTCATCGGTGGAGGACTTGGCCCCTGTCGTTATTTACGGAGCCGGGGATCAAGGAGAAACAATGGCTCGAACGATGATGCAAAACGCCGCCCTGGGCCGCCTGCCCGTGGGTTTTATTGATGACGATTATAATAAGCAGGGATTGCGCATCCATGGAATTCGCGTCTGGGGCAATTCAAATCAACTGGATGATTTGATCACAAAGTTTGCCATCCAGGAAGTCGTCATTTCGTCCAATAAAATTTCAGGCCACAATAGGGAGAAAATCAAAAAGATTTGCAAGGATAAAAATGTGGCGATCAAGTCCCCGGTTTGGAGTTTTGATCTTATCAGTTGATTGATATTGAGATGCTTGCGGGACCGCAAGCATCAGTTGAGACGCTACAAATATAAAAAATGGTTGCGGGGCTTGGATTTGAACCAAGGACCTCGAGGTTATGAGCCTCGCGAGCTACCAGGCTGCTCTACCCCGCGAAGTCATTGTAGCAAGATTCAAGAGGGAAAATTTAGCTCTGCGGAAGCTCGGTCAAAACAGGCTTTTCGGCGGGTACGGTTTCAGGTACGGTCAGGACAGGATTTCTAGGCTCGCGATTGGCTTCGCGCAAATTAGAAAAAGTTGTATCCAGAGTCAGGGCAGCCGTCCTAAGAACGCCAGGAGCTAAGTGCGCGTATCTTTCCACGGTGCGAGGGTCCTTGTGGCGAAGCAAAGCCTGAACTACTGCCTTGTTGCCAGTTTTCATAACTACATGGCTTGCTAAGGTATGCCTCAATGTATGAAACGATATTTTTTTGGACAAATTAACCGTCTTTCTCGCTACTTTCCAAAAACGATCAAAATTTCGGAAGTCTAACACTAACTGGTCGCCATCGGCCTGCTTGATTAAATCTCCTAGGATTGGAAACAGGATATCAGTGATCGGAACATACCCAGGCTCATCATTTTTACTTTCGGAAATGCAAATGGTGCATGAGTCAAGGTTAATATCTTTCTTTCGCAGTTTTTCCAATTCGCCCTTTCGCATTCCCGTAAAAGCTGCTGTCATAATTATGGGTCTGATTCTAGGATGAGCGGCTTCAAGAATCGCTTTAAGCTCATCGGCTTCCAAATACTCTTTGCGCCAATACTTTTTTTCAATTTCCAGTTTAACGCGCTTACCAGAAGCAGGATTCTTCCCCTGAAAAATACCCACCTCCTCCGCCCAATAAAAAAGCCGACGCAATACGCGGTGATAATGGTTCACGCTAACTGGCATCATTTTGCGTCCAAGTTCTTCTCGAAAGCGTTGAACATCATAAGGGGCGATCTCGGTCATCATCTTGCCCTTAAAAAATAGTTTGGACCCCCGCACATAAATTTCCACCTTATTAGCCGACTTCAAGAACGCTGCATATTCTTTAAGAAATCTGTTAGCGACATACTCAAAACTCAACCGCTTTAATGTTCGTTCGGGAAAATACGCGCCTTCGACTAACTGTAGCTTCATTTTTGCCTCGACATCTTCAGCAAGTCGCCTATTCCCGCCAACAATGATCTTTTTGAATTCCTTTCCCCGATGGAAAACGCGAATCCGATACTTTTTCTTATCAGGATCAATTAGTTTTATTCCGGTTCGTTCAGCCATGAGAACAACTGCCTACGATTGCGAAATTATATCAAGCGACTTGACTTTACCCTTCCCGATCAGGTCTTCTACCGCCTGTTTTTCAAACCTCAACAAACGACCAAGTTTGACATACGGCATCTTTCTTAAATGCACCCAAAGATAAAGGGTGGGCACCGGAACGCCAATCCAGTTCGACACTTCTCGCACGTTAAGTAACTTTTGCTCGGACATTGCTACCTCCTTGCCTCAATAAGTTTTGAAAATCTCGCCAGACGCGCTGTGGCTTGCAAACAGAGCCAATCTAAACTTTTTGCAACATTTTGGATGGTGGATATTCCCGATTTTGAAACAGCCTTGAACATAAATCATTCATACCTCGCGTCAAGCTAACCCCCTTTCAGTCCATAATGCCTTCTTCCCAAGCAAAGAAGACCCCTTCCACAAATTTTCTTCTCCTCCGATATGGAATTAAGGCAAGACAGCGAGGAAATTCCCGCTTGTACCACTTCAAAACGGCTAATGCGTTCCTCCGCTGGATGGATTGCTCCAATTTTTCATAACGAACCTCAACCTCGGTCCCTGGTTTCTCGCCATTGTCCATATAGCTGAACGTATGCCGTGCCAGCTCTGTGCCTGCTACGGCGTAATTGGAGTAACCATATCGCCTGGTCGCCGCCTCATAAACAAGGCATTGGAAGAACGATGGCAGCCCCTGAAAGGCTACTGCGTTCACGGTTTTTTTATGATCCCTGCTCATTTCTGTTTGCCTCCGATTGATCAGATTCTTTCATGCCCAACAATTTGAAAATTTCTGCTTTTTCTCTGCGAATTTCTTCCAGCTTCCGCATTAAGACAGGTTCAGGCACGCCATCGAGGGGTTCCAGACCTTCGAGCATCAAAAGGTCGTCGGGATCACGCGGCAAAATACCGATGTCTTGGTTAAATTTTCTTTGTTCTTCGATCAGCACAAGCCATCGGGATGCGGCGGCATATCTTGCAGCAGAATCCTTTGGATTGTCAAAATAGTCTCGCATAAGGGACCGTGCCATGAAATTCATTTGAGCCAAGAAGTCGCCAAGGAATTTCTTTCGATCCTCGGTCAAGGAGGTAACATTTTCATTTCTTACGGCTTCCAGATCGTCATAGACGGTCGCTGGCGGTAGACCAATAACTTGACCTATGAGCCTAACGCTCAGTCCACGCAGCTTCAAATCAAAGACCTTCTCTCGTCGTTCTTCCAGGCTTAATTTGGGTTTTCCGCAGGCTATTTGGTGATCCCTTAAAAGCTCCTCGTTACCGAAGAACTTGCCGCACTGCTTGCACGTAAATTGATCGCCGGACACTTTTTGAGCCTTTTTCAGGTCATGTCGAGAGAGAATGGGGCTTAAAGTAGGCTCTCTGACCCCCAAACTGTTTGCTTTTGACCGGACACTTTTGTCGGAGCCGGTTGATTGTTTTGATTTTTCCGTTTCCTTTCTCGTGGCAAATTGTCCTTTCTTTGGTTCTTTCATTTTGACCCCCCTATTTTTTGTGATTAGCCGATGATTCCGTCAGACTTTTTTCGCTTAATGCGCTTTTTGCGCAGCCTTGTGGTGCTAACTTCCAGATTGTTTCGGGTCGTCCACCCGTTGGTCGTTCTAAAAGCCGGATTACTCCCATATTTTTAAGCAACGACAAAGCCCCAGCAATCCGTTCTGCGGGTTGGTGGCGACCAAACAAGTTATAAATCTGCGTTTGGGCAAGCCCGTTGATTTCATTCTCATGGAGCTTTTCAAGAATGGTGTCGGCAACCGAATCCCCGGTCTTAACTCCAAAAATATAGCGGACCGACTCCTCGGCATAGTTCCATAGGGCTAAAGCAGCTTGTAGATGTTCGATTTTTACAATGTTGGAACAATCCAGGAGGGCATATATACACGCCAAACGTCGCACGATGGCTTCTGCACGGCTCACAACCGCACCGTAAAGACCGAATTTATCCCCTGAAAGCTGGGGATACACTTCGTGCCACATTGCCCGTGCGTTTTCATCCAGCCCAATTTCCGAAACAGAACTTGAGAATTTGAGAACCCTTCCTAATTCCATCCCGATATTTTTTAAGGTTTCATCGGAAGGGCAGCCGCCTTCTGGCAACATCTTGGAACGTTTTGACACGATCCATAAAAAGCGATTAGCAAAACCGTTTGCAAGTTCAGTTGAATCCAAATAGCGCAGCAGTTCTTGTTTCGTAATATGACCGATGATGCTTATGTGGGCATCGGTTGCCAGTAACGGATTATTTTTGGTCATTACTCTGAGACAGCCGCTATCCCAGGCTTCTCGAATGATTGCAGAAAGCGTGTTCCCTTCACGTCGCATGACCTTTAGGACACGGGCAAGTTCAGGTTCCATAACAAGCAAACGCTTATCCATTACCCCAGCGTTGTCCTCATTTTCTGCACCATTCCTTACTGCCCAAATTAAGCCCTCCCCACTTGAAAGCCCGTTCACGATGTTTTTTTCAGCCCAGCCAGAATCACCAACCGAGAAAACTTGGCGGGAATACCCCCACGATGTCACCTTTCTGCTCTTCGATGTTTCTCCAACTAAGACAGCGTTGAGTCTAAGACCGTGGCAATCTGCCTCAACCTTAAAATGGGGACCGTTGCCAACGACATTGCCAGTAACCACGAGAAAATTGACAGCCAGTGCCACCGGATCGGATTCGCTATGAGGCTCCACAGCTTCAATAAATTTGCCGATCAAGCCATGTTTAGCTTCAGAGGCTAAGAAGGGGTGCCGGGGTGCGTGATTGGACTGCGCAAAAAGCGAATTATGCGCGAAAAGGTTGCCTGTGGCTGGATTTGAGACTCCCCACCAATCTGCCAGGCGTTGTCCCAGCCCTGGCACCAGCGAGTCCAGAGTGGGTGCGCCCGTGGTTGGTTGCCCACCATTCAGCTTCTTTAGTGTGTCATCTAATGACCGCAGGCGATCTCCTAGTTCTTCATCACCAGCTGCCGTAGCCATGATAATTTGCCGCACCCTCTCTTGGGGCAAGCGGCGGCCAAGGAATCCGGCCACAGCTAAAGCCAGGTCATGGCGGTTACGACTGCCTTTTTTCCAATAGTGCCGCAAAAGGGCCGCCGTAGCCACTTCCCTTGCCAGTTGCTCAATTTTTTTTCCTTCCAGCCTGATGGGTTCAAGGTCGTTCTCCCATCGGTAAACATCCCCTTCTGGGTGAATAGAGGGGGCAACGAGGGTTTGGTGCCGATCTCCTCTGATTTCCAGAATCGTACCTCCACTCAAATCTGCCGCCTTCCAATAATTGGGCATCGGATCGGCGAGAATCCAATAGTGAGACTTCAGGGCGTTGCTTCTGCCGCTGGTTAGGGTTGGCGAAAACAAAAACGGAGCAACTTCTATCGCTTCGGCGCAGTCTAAATCAAAATCAATGAGACCGCCAGAGGCTAGTCCGGTAAGAATGCCTACGTTTGTTTTGTTGTGAAAATATCGAGACATCTCTTCCTCGCCGATTCGGAGATTCTGCCAGGCTGGTTCAACGCAGCCCTTTTTAAGGGGAGGCACTGGTACTGGGTGCCAGCCGAGACGTTTGTATCGGAGAGCAGCTTCTGGCGGTTTAAGTCTGTTAATTTCCAGAATGCTTTGTCGATCCACGATAACTTGCCCTCTTCGTACTGCCCTGCCCAAAATACTTTTGCAGGCGTTTTATGTCAGACGGTAAAAAGTATCTTTTGCCCGTTCCCGTCCTTCGAGCCTTGGGAATTTGTCCCGCCTCCTCTCGGTAAAAAAGCGCTTCTTTGCTTACTCCTAAAATTCTTGCAACTTCGCCGCTTGTGAGTATTTTCATCTTTCGATTACCTCCATCATCATGATTTAACCAATACTGCTAGGATTAAGGTGGTAGAGCAATCTGCTGAAAAGTTCGATTTGATCTACCCGCTATCAAATGAAAAGAGGGGCACCAGCTAACCACCATTTACCGAAGGATTCACCAAAACATTCTCCCTTGGAAGAGTTCAAAAGTTTTGGCGGAGAAGTCGAATTTCTTGAATATCTAAAAAACACGCCGCCAATGCGGTTCATTCGGGAAGACGGCTTTTATAGGGAAAAATACCTTCAGCGAAAAAGAATGGTCGAAATCGAGCATGCATTTCAACGGCTTACTTCGCTACTAGAAAAAGAAAAGAAAGCCCTCCCCGATCTTCCTGGTGCTAAAGAGTGGTCTCGTCTGATAATTGATGGATGGCTTCCTAGGCTAAAAGAAATGGATCATTACGTCGCCAAAATTCGGTCACGTTGCGATCTGCCTTCCAGGGGTAGCTCAGTTGCAAACTACGATCGATATTATTTAATGGCAGCTCTTATTCCTTACATTGCCATGAAAAACAAAAAATCAGGGAAGCCAAGCTGGAAATTGATAACCCGCCTGCTAAATTATTTTGCGGGATACGACGACCGGGATGAAAAAACTTCCAGTTACCATATTCGTCATTCAAAAGAGTGGTGGAACAATGTCATTAAATGTCAAAAAAATCCGCTTCCGCACTCTCTTCAGATGTTGATGGCTGAAGGTGTCTTGGCTTACCTAAAAATGAAAGGCACGAAATCTTTATCCGCCAAAAAACAGACAAAATATAACGAATTGATCAACCAATTTGCGTTTTCCCCATACAGCCAACTTCCCACTGCTTTTGTTCCGACCACAATAAATATCTTGAAATTTTGGATTAAGCAGTCAAGGACACTTTTGGGGAACAACGCATTTTCCGATCAAAAGGACTCCGAAAGATATTGGAGTGCTGAATTAAAATTTATGCCAATGATGACAGCAACCGACTTTTTTGAAACCACAAAACCGCCCAGTAAACCCAGCCGCTCCCGTTATGCCAGGCTCAAACGGCGATCTTTCCAGAAAAATGTCAAAACTAAACCCCCGTCCTCTAGCAGTCTGCCGACCAAACGCTTGCCCAAGAGTTCTTCCAGACGCTGAAAGCTCAAGTTTGAGATCAAAATGCTGCTGCGTAAGTCACGGTATCGTGCATCTAGGACATCGAACATCGTCGTAAATTCCCAATCCGAGTTCATCTGAATCCCGACATCATCCAGAATTGACAAATCGGCGCGGATCAATTGTTCGAGAATCTCAGCCGATCCGTTGTTCTGGTAGCTTGATTTCAGGCGGCGGAATAGCTCTGGAATGCCTACAATTGCGCACCTTTTGCCTTTTTTCGTTAACCTGTTAATGATCGCGCTTGCCACATGAGTTTTGCCGGTCCCAGGTGCACCAATCATGATGAGGCATTGACCAGGGCGCTTGCCGAAGTCGGCGGCGTATCTTTTGCAGGCTTCTAGGACTTCCTTCTGCTCTTGGGTTTCAGCAGTGAAATTTTCAAAGGTCTTGTTTCGGAAGCGTTTGCCGATGCCGCTTTGGTCCAGAAGCCTTGTCGCCATTTCTTGGATTTGGCGTTTTCTTTCGGCAGCCTGCTGGTCAATGCGTTCACGCTCGTTGCAGGGGGCGCAGCCCAGGATTGCCCAGGCTGGTGGTTTGACGCCCCAGGGCTTGAAGATTGAGTCTTTATCAATCCAAACCACCTCTTTGAGCGTTCCGCAAGCCTCGCAAGGCTCTTGTGGCGGAGGGGAACGGCTGTCTGCTGCCATCGTCCCAATTTATCCTGCTACGCACACGCTCCACACCGGCCATGATTTGCCGGCGTTTCGATCCCATTCCGCACTCTGCCATACGGCTCCGAAAATTTTCCAGCCAGAACATCATTAACGTACTCCAAAGCCTTCTCTTTGTCGCACCAAGAAAACGTAATGCTTTCGCACTGAATCCTATCAACAGCTCTCACTATCGCGTATTCTTGTGCCCCATCCGGTCCCGTGCTGTCATTCAAAAATAGATAGCCACCAAGCCGGAAACCTTGGCAACAACACCACATATGATCCACCAGTTTTTCAACAAGTTCTTCGGCGCTTAAAACGTCAGCTATTTGGAAGCGTCTCTTATCGTGCATCATAAATTTTACCTGGCGGCTTCAGCGCCTTTTCGATAAATTTTTCGGCTGTGCGGTCAGAATTGAATGGATACAGCACGCTGAATGGCGGCAGGGGGCTATCTATGCCCTTCGGGGATTCCATCGGAATAATTTTGATCCTGTGGCTCTCTCGTGGTATGCCGTCGGTTTGCCGGTAGCCGCTCTGGTTCGTTTTGACCTTTCTGATAATTAACCTTATCCTTACCTAAACTACCCTTACCTATAGAGACGCTTTCGTAACGAAGGCGTAACGGTTCCGTATCGGAGCTGTGCCGTTCCTGGTACAATCCCGCCTCAACTCCCGCATCGTCTCCGAATCGCTTGCGCCACTCCTCAAGCAATTCTTTGGGTGGTGGCGGTAAGGTCGAAGGCTTGTAAAGATCGCGACGGATGACGTTATGCTCCCGCCAGTCTGGTATCTGAACAACCAACCCGCCATGTCTCTCGTCATGGTAACGCAAGATCAAGCCAGCCCCTTGCATTTCCGCAAGCCATTTTTCGACCTCTTCGCGTGTTTTGGCTTCATCCCTGGGGAACAGGAGCGAGCGCAGGTAAAACGGATCGCCCTCAACTCTTCCATCGTCATCGCAGACCAGGTTCAAAAAAACGTAGGCTAAACGGCAGCTATCAGAGATTAGGGAAGCCATCTTGCGGCTGCCAGGTAGGTTGCTTCGGAGCATTCGGCGTCTTGCTATGGCTGTCTCCTTTTCAGGCGCTTTCGTGATCTACATGCTTTCCAAAAAAAGTTTCCAATTTCAAATCTACTTCATAGCGTCTCAAAAACCTGTCAAATATTTGTCCTGATTGATAATTTCGATGATTTCTAATCATGGCGTGCCGTTAATCGTGGAAACCAGGAAATCATACG
>JACQPE010000137.1 GCA_016207685.1 Elusimicrobiota bacterium
ATAATTCAAAATTCATAATTTCCCTTCTTCAACCAGTATTCAACATTCTACATTCAAAAACTCATTCCCCCGCCCTTCATTAACGATGCCGCGAAGGGCGCTAATATTAAAACAAAGATGACCGGGAAAATAAATATCATCATGGGTCCGAGCATCTTGGTTGAGGCCTTTCCCGCCATCTCCTCGGCCTTGCCCGTGCGGCGATTGCGCATATCCTGGGAAAAATTGCGTAAAAGCTGGACCAGGCCCGTGCCCAATTCATCGGACTGAATCAATAGCCCCACCAATGAACGCACCTCCTGCACATCCACGCGCCGAGCCATATGGCGCAGGGCGTCCCGGCGCGGATACCCCAACGCCACCTCGCGCATGACATTGTCCACCTCTTCCTCCAAAGCTCCGCGATTCTTAAAAGTCGTGGCGAGTATCTTCTCCATGGAGTTTAAATAATCCAGGCCGGACTCAATCGTCAACGCCAACAAATCAACAAAGCTGGGCAGGTTCATGAGCGCCGCCTTCTGGCGCATCCTGATTTGCGATCCAGCGTGAAGGTGCGGCACGGCAAATCCTCCCAGAAAACCGATCACGATAAGACCCGGATTAAAAGGAATACCGGCCCACAACGTCAATCCGAACATGGCCATGGCGCCCCCAAGACCAAATTTCTCCATCCGCAACAGCAGGACCGGCGGCTCCATATCTTTGCGCTGCGCCAGGCCATAATAGTCTCTTTCCAACAATTGGGCAATCCAAGGATTCCTCAAAATTTTTAGATTTAAACGTCCCATCATGGTGAGATCTTCGGGGGGCACGGACAGGGCGGACGGCGCCTCGAGGGCCTTCTCCTCCCGCGGCCGGATAGTAATGCGAGTGGCTCCGGCGCCCGGCAAACGTCCCTCTAAAACGCCGGCCAACAACGTTTCGGCAAAGGTATAGACCGCCAACATGCCGCCGGTCAAACAAAGATAGCCCAAAATACACACCGGTGAAAAACAATGACTCCGCCAAGCCATCATGACGGCGCCCGCCAATAACAACACAACATTAAGAATAACTTGCCCGGGCTTCATAAAAAATTGAATATAGAATGTGGAATATTGAATGTTGGAAAAACAAAAAACTTAAAATTTTGCTTCGGCCAATATTCTGTATTCAACATTCAATTCTCATACTTCAATCTTCGCCATCTTTCGAATGACGATAAGTCCGATTGTTTGCCAGCCCACGCAGGCAATGATGGTCATAATCCCCGCCACCGAAGCGATGAATCCTCCCACCGCTTGCGGCTGAAAAAAATAAAGGACGATAAACATGCCCCAGGGAATAACGCTGATCACGATGGATTGCATCCTGGGGCCGGCCGTGAGGGCATTAATTTTATCCTTGAGCTTTCCCTCTTCACGAATGGTGTCGACAATACGGTCAAAAATTTTGGTCAGATTGCCTCCCGTTTGACGCTGGATCGTGATGGCGCGCACCGCATAACTGACCAGATCGCTGTCAATGCGCGCGTCAAAGGCGCGCAGCGCCTCATCAAAGGGCATCCCCAGCCGGTAATTTTTAATCATCAAGTCGAACTCCTCGGAAATCGGCGGCGCCATTTCATGGACGGCCAACTCCAGACCCTGCACGAGATCGAGACCCGACCTCATCGCATCGGAAAGAAGAATCAGCGAATCCAGGAGCTGCGACTCGATCTTTAAGCGCCGCCGTTCCTTGATAAACTTGAGCCCCTCGCGCGGCAACAAATAGACAAACACGAAAACAGCCGAGGCAAATACCATCAAGCTCATGGTCAAAAGTCCGAACACAACGGATAAAATCATGGGACCATAAAGCAGCCATCCTGCTCCGACGCCTAAAAATTGCCGGTTGTATTCATTGGTCAAATTCTTGGCGCGCAACGTCAATTTTTCATAGGAATTCTCGATGATACCCTGAACGCCAATCGCCTTCAGGCGCATGAAAAAAAACACGAGAATAAAAATGACCGCGGTTGTCAAGGCAACATACGTGCCGCCTTTACGGATGACGCCGAATATCTCCTTGGCCACGTCCGGGTAAGCCTTAACCGTATCAACGTATTTCGGCGGCGGCGCCGATGAAAGAGTTATCCACAAAACCTTATTCAACCGGCAGAAAGACTCAAATGCCTGTTCATAACCGTAAAAATCCCTCCGCGAGGAGGCGATGCGGATACGCTCAAGCTGCTGATAGGTCAGCTCCAATTGAGGGAAAAGCCGGCGGCCCCGGCCATCCAACGACCCCGCAATGCCGGGCGTGGAATAAAGCTGGTCCAAAGCGTTTCTTAATTGGCCCTGGGTTTCCGTGTAATAAGGGAGCAGGGTTGAAAAGTCCACGCTGTCGCCGCCGATTCCCTGCGAGGCGAATGTTCCCTTTTTAATAATATCCATGGCTTTATAAAGAAGGCCGAAGGCGTTTTGCCAAAGATTCTTCACGGTGGGATCGCTGTTTTTATCAATCATCCCGGAGTAATAGATATCGGAGAGAGCGGCATTGGAAAGCGCCCATAACCGCGCCGTCGGATCCGTCACCTTTTCAAATTTTTTGCCGGCAATACAGGTCAAGCGCTCCTCCAAATCTTTTTTAGAGGCGCAGGGCCCGGAAGATAACGCGGCAGCCGCGGAGGAGGTCTCCTTGGCTTTGGACTGCTCCTGGACCGCCGCGGCATCAGCAGCGAACAAGTTCCAAGTTCCAAGTTCCAAGTTCCAAGTTAAGAAAAGAAAAAAGTAAATCCAACTTTTCAATTTTTGAACCTGGAACCTGGAACTTGGAACATGCCTCTATTGTTCATTATTTTGGAGGTTCTTTCGGCTTGAAAATCTCTTCGGAAATTTCAACGCCATGAGACTTGAGAGTCTTAAACACATTAGGAATAATCCCCGTTGCCGTATGGTAACCCTCGACCTTCCCATCCGCGTTGATGCCGGTTTGAACAAACTTAAATATCTCTTGCGTGGTCACGCCTTTGTCATCGCGTCCGGTGATCTCGGTAATCGAGGTCACGCGGCGGGAGCCGTCTTCCAATCGTGTCAATTGTGTGATCACGTGAATGGCGCCGGCGATCATTTCACGCAGCACCCACACGGGCAAATCCATGCCGCTCATCAGGCACATCGTTTCAATGCGGTTCAAGGCATCGCGCGGGGTATTGGCGTGAATCGTGGTCATGGAGCCGTCATGGCCCGTGTTCATGGCCTGGAGCATGTCAATGGCCTCGCCGCCGCGGCATTCGCCCACCACGATGCGGTCGGGGCGCATGCGCAACGCATTTTTCACCAAATCGCGGATGGAAACCTCGCCCTTGCCTTCAATGCTGGGAGGCCGCGATTCAAGGCGAATCCAATGCTCTTGCTGGAGACGAAGTTCAGCCACGTCCTCAATCGTCAAGATGCGGTCATCGGTCGGAATAAACGATGAACACATATTCAAAAAGGTCGTTTTACCGGTGCCGGTGCCGCCGCTGACAATCACATTTTTGGCCACGAAAACGCAAGAACGGATAAAATCAACCATTTCCTTGGTCAGGCCGCCCATTGTCACCAACTGCTCGTGCGTGAAAGGTTTTGACGAAAACCGCCGTATGGTTAACGTGGGTCCCGAGACGGCCAAGGGCGGAATAACCGCATTGACGCGGGAGCCGTCTTTTAAACGGGCATCCACCAAAGGCGAACTTTCGTCCACCCGCCGGCCGACTTTAGCCACAATTTTTCGAATCACCTCGATTAAGCGGTCATCATCGCGAAATCTCAAGGGAATCAAGGTTAGCTTCCCCCTGCGCTCAATATAAATTTTATCATGGGAATTGACCATAATTTCCGTAACCGTTGGGTCTTTGAGAAGAATCTCCAAAGGCCCCAACCCCGTGATGTCATACATCAACTCATTGACGAATCGTTCCCGCTCCTCGCGGGTCATCTCAATTTCAGGGCTGCGGTCAAGCCAGCCGTTGATTAGCTGTTCGACTTTTTTATTTTTTTCCTCATCGCTGTTGGCCCGGACCAACGCCATGTCGTTGACCACCTTGGCGTGGACCTGTTCCTTGAGCTTATCCCATTTGGGATCATAACCCATGTCCAAATAACCGGCGGAAGCTGCCTGAACTCCGGCCGAATCCTGGGAAACCGAAACCGCCATGGGCGCGCCATTGGAAAGAGCCCCGGGCGCTTGGCCCACGCGCCAAAGACCATTGGCGCTCGCAAGATATTTCACCAGATCGGTAAAATTTCCGCCGCCGGCCTTAGGCCGGATATCGCGAACATGGTTGGCCACAAAACGCAGGGATTTCGCCCACGCGCTCGAGGAATTATTGATGAGAAGATAGCCGCTCGCCGAATTGGCCGCCGCCGGAATCTCATCTTCCCACGGCAGCATAAATTTGATTTTCTTATTGTAGGCGAATAAATTCTGCTCGATGTCGCTGGAGCGCAAGGCTCCCGGAAGATTAAACTGATTTATGATGATCTCAATCCGGTCTAAAGGAAAATGCTCGGTTTTTAAATCCTCGAAAAGGCCCAGCGTGGCCACCAACATCTGACGCTGAGGTAAAATAACCCAATACATCCAGTCTGAAATATCCAGCGCAAAAGGCAAAAGTGAATAGCTGCATTCCGTGTCAATGATGACGTCATAATATTGGGAAAGGCCTTTGAGAAAATTGTGGAAATGCTGCGGGTCAAAGTTTCCCAGCACGGCCTTCGGCTGAAATCCCAGCGGTAAAATCGCCACCCCCGCCCGGCCGAATTGAATCTTTCCACGGACAAGGTCCACGGCTTTTTGCCCGCCTCCGGCGCGCCCATAAAAATCTAAAAGGTCCTTCAGTGTCGGTAAAAGATGGGCCTGGGCGACGCCCATCCAGGATAAATGTTCACCGCGGCAGAGGGGATCGGCATCAATCAAAACGACGCCGCGGGCCGTTTGCCCCGCGCGCAAAGCGGCCAAATTGAGCGCCATGATCGTCTTGCCGACGCCCTCTTTGGGGCCCGTAATCGTGATAATTTTGCTCTGATCAACCGCCGCGTCAACGGCCATGAGACTCCCTCCCTTTCCCTGTTATTTTAAACTTACATGAGCTAACACCCATTAACAAGGGGAAAATTGGGCTCATTGGGAAATGTTGAATATCGGGTTTGACGATTCAGACAGTGGCGATTTGCCGCGCGTCGTCATTGCGGCGAAAGCCGGAATGACGGACCAATCTGCTCATTTCAACATTTTCCTGATGAGCTAAAAATCGAAGGCGGCTAAGTTTTCAAAATTTCAAAACTGACAAAAAGAAACAGCGTAGATTCAACCTGAAGAGTTTTCTTATAAGTAAAAATAGAACCGATGATAGGCAAATGGCCCAGGATCGGAACACGCCGGTAGCTTGTTTGCTTCTCGGAGCGCTTCAAACCGCCGATGACGACCGTGTCGCCTTGCTTGACATCCACTTCCGTTTGAATTTGCCTAGTCACGATCGAGGGCACGCCGTTGACGGTTTTGGTGAAATCCGGATTCGACACCTCAAGCTGGACCTGGGCGTCGATGCGGTCCTTGTCCGTCACGGGAAGAACATTGAGCAAAACGCCGAATTTCTTAAAATCCACGCCCACGCTCCCGGTGGCGCCCACGATCTGAATGGGCATCTCGCCGCCGACTAAAAATGAGGCGGACGTGCCGTTTTTGGTGACAATTTTGGGATTGGACAGAAGCTGGGCCTTGCCCTCATTTTCCAATGCGCGAATCGTGCCCTGCAACTGCTCCAAACGCGAAAACTCGCCGACTGTAAAAATCCCCGGAATGCTCTGTTCGGCCAGATTAATAAAATCATTCCAGCTAACGCCCAAATCCCGCTCCACCGAGCCCCCGATCTCGACGATATCAGCGCTAATGGCGATTAAATCTTCCGCGCTCACCGATGGCGGCCAGGACATCAGGGCCACCAGGAAAGCCGTCAATCCGGCAAGAACCCTTCGCCCGATCATCAACACCAGTATTCCTTGCGCCACAGCAATCTATTTGACAAGATTTTAAGCCAAAAAAATAGAGGACGCGCCGGTCCAAGGCGTGGATATTTTTCACAAAAATCTTTTTATCGCCTACTTTTACAAACCTTCAACAGGCCCTTGATATCCAACAAATCTTGCGGACGTCCCGCTTTTCTTTTTGATTTTCCTTTCAAATGCACCCCTCGTCCTGCCCTCTCCCCCAAGGGGAGAGGGAAAAAACAAATATAACCCGTCTATTTAACATTTCCTGATGAGCCGAATTTTTACTTAAACAACTTGCGGAAAGAGGCCATCTCGATGAAGTGTTTCTCGATATCGCCCAAAGGGCGCAAGACAACGGAAAGGTCTCCCTGTTTTTTGCCCAGGGTTAAAAACTGGGCCTCAAGAACGCTGACGGCAATGGAAAGAAATCCCTCGTCCGAGACGGATAGTTTTTCCTTGGCGGCTTTCTCTTTCTTTTTCATTTCTTCGGGCGGCAGCACGCCGCCCATTTCGGAGCCTACGGACAAAACCAAAATGTTCTGCAAAATCGTGGCCGTCACCCATTCATTGCCGCCGCCATCGGGATTGGCCACGGGAAATGTGCAGAGAATATCCACTCGGTCCCCCGGTTTCAAAAGCGCCATCATTTCATTGGGCACGCCGATCACCGCGGCGCGCAGTCCCGGCGGAATTTTAACCGCCAGGCCCGTATCCGGGCTGATGCGCGTCAACTGGGAATAGGTGATCTGGTTGCCTTTGGGGATGCGCACCAAAGTCACCATGTCGCGCACCTTGTTCAAGTCAACCGCGGTTCTGGCCTCGACCGCGTCCTGAAGGACGAATTTACGGGGAATTTTCGCTTGAAGCGCCATCTCGGGCTTAAACATGGTCCGCTCGGGAATGTCGTATTTGGCAACCAGCACATCCACGGGCTCGCCGTAATTCTTCGTAAACTGCGACTCGCGCGACTGCAACGTCATAAAAAACAACCCCGCCAAAACCAGCGCGATCAATCCGGGAGCAAAAGCCTTTTTCATAATCCCAAATTCCGCGCTTGGGGAAACTTTATATTGGGAAAAGTCCCGAACAAAAAAGCGCGGAATTTCCGATTCGATCGGTGGGAGATTGCTCCGC